>NZ_JBGSXF010000045.1:0-11840 GCF_041751555.1 Persicitalea sp.
CGCCGTACGCGCTCATGTCGCGTCCGGCATCATCGGCCACGAGGTACAGGATATTCGGCCGCTCCGGCGTACCGGGGGCCGACCCTCGGTTGGCCGCTTCGGGAGCATGAGGCTTTTTGAAAGCCAGCAAAACCGCGACTACGGCTAGGAGAAACAAGAGAGCCAGTTTTTTCATGGAATGGAGTTGGTGGAAGAATTGGATTTTCGCAGATGGGTGGAAACTATGCAAAGGTATATAGCCCAACCATAAGGAGGCTGTCAACTACGAAATTTACCCAACTCCCCGACAAACCTAGTGGAAAAATACCAAATCTTCGTTGGATCATCGTTCGCTATCGGAGCCCAAACCCTTACCTTTGCACAATATTTCCACCGCGTTGAAAGCCATGACCAGAAAGGAGTTAAACAAAATCGTCGTTCTGCTGGGCGTACTGTCGGCCCTCGGTCCGTTCAGCATCGACATGTACCTGCCGGGCTTCCCGGACATTGCCGAGGATTTGGGCACGACCATACCCAAAGTTGGCTATTCGCTGACCAGTTATTTCGTCGGAATTAGCGTCGGACAACTAATTTACGGCCCCATAGTGGACCGTTTTGGCCGCCGGATACCGCTGATTTTCGGCCTGTCGCTCTATGTAGTTGCCGCCATTTGCTGCGCCCTCTCACCTACCATCAATTGGCTCATCGGACTGCGCGGCCTTTTGGCCATCGGCGGCTGCGCGGGAATGGTAGCGGGACGCGCCGTAGTACGTGATCTTTTTCCACCCGCCGAAATCGCTAAGGTACTTTCCACTCTCATGCTCATCATGGGCGTAGCCCCGCTCATCGCGCCAAGCATCGGCGGCTGGATGGTCACCGCCCTGGGCTGGCGTGCTATTTTCGTGACCCTGGCGGCGATTAGCGCCTCTATGTTAATAGCCGTCCTTTTTTTTCTGCCCGAAAGCCGTGGCGCGGACAAATCGGTGCGACTCGATCCGGCGTCAGTCACCAAAAAGTACTTTCACGTCCTGAAACAACCCGCCTTCATCGTCTTCGGCATGGCGGGAGCCTTCACGCTGGGTAGTTTGTTTGCCTACATCAGCGGCTCGCCTTTCATTTACATGGAAAAATTCAATTTCACCCAAACGCAGTACGGCCTTCTGTTTAGCCTGAATTCTTTCGGATACATCGGCGGCAGTCAGGTCAACCGCATTTTGTTGAAGCGGTTCGACAGTCTGCGCATTGCCGAAATGGCCTCGTTAACGGTAGCGGTCCTGGGTTTTCTGATGGTACTTAGTGCGGTCACGCCCGGCATTTCGGGTTACGTGATGCTGGGTTTTCTGTTCTTATTCCTGTTCATGAGCGGACTCCTCGGCCCCAATTCCACCGCCCTGGCTCTGGAACCCTTTTCCGAAAACGCGGGAACGGCCTCGGCCCTGATCGGCTTTACCCAAATGCTGTTCGGCGCGTTGGGTTCCGCTTTAGTGAGTGCGCTACACAACCATACGGCTCTTCCCATGACGGGCGTAATGGCGGGCTGCGCCTTGGCGAGCGCGGGGTTGATTTTGGGGCAAAGGGTACTTTTGAAGCGGCGGACGATGGCTTTGCAACGCTAAGGGAGATTTTTCCTACTTTTATATTTCTCAAACCAACCCGAGCGACAATATGCTGACCGTACACCCGCAAATAATCACCGACACTGTTGGCAAGAAACTGGTGGTTCTGCCCCTCGAAGAATTTAACGCCATGCTGGAAGAACTGGAAGATTTGGAAGATGTCCGGCTCTACGATGAAGCGAAGCGGGAAGATGATGGGCAAAGTATTTCGCTGGAAGACTATTTGAAGCAGAGAGAGGCCAGGAAAAATGGCTAAATACGAGGTTCGCTTAGTCAAAAAAGCCCAGAAGCAATTAGACAAACTTCCAGATTTGGTCGCTGGGCCTATCCTGAAAGTAATTTTCAACTTGAAATTCGATCCTCGTCCTCCCGGTTCCAAGAAATTGAAGGGACGGAGCAGCTATCGGGTTCGTAGCGGAAATTACCGGGTCATCTACGAGGTGTTGGACACTCAACTCGTAGTGAAGGTCATTGCGCTTGGACACAGGAAAGATATTTACGGATAAAAATATGCCTATTGCCCAAACCCCTCCCCCGCCCTACTACGCCGTGATCTTCACCAGCCTGCGCACCGAAGGCGAAAACGGCTACGCTGCTATGTCCAACCGCATGGTAGAACTCGCCACGCAACAGCCCGGCTACCTCGGCTACGAAAGTGCGCGGGAAGGGGTTGGCATTACGGTTTCTTACTGGGAAAGTCTGGAAGCAATCCGGGACTGGAAAGCACAGACGGAGCATCTTTTTGCTCAACAAGCGGGACGAGATCGGTGGTACTCGGCATACAAGGTGAGAATTTGTTTGGTGGATCGGGATTATGGGTTTGAGGTATAAATATTTTATGGTCAAATAGTTATTGCCGGATCACATCCTTCTCACTCTAATTCCAAAAGCCCGTTGCGGGTTTTCAACCATGAGCTGATTGATTTCCTGAAGAGGGTAGCCGTGGGCTTTCAGGGCTGGCAGCAGGGCCTTTGGGATTGCATCGTAAGGGCGAATAGCTCCGCCCCTGGGAAATGAATTGCCGTCGTGGGAAAGCAGTACTTTGTGGAGCAGTCCTCTTGACTTGAAAAGGTCGATTTTACGCAAATAGTCGGTAATATTTTCCTGCTTCACTCCGTCCAGCGAAATCCACGCCCCCCTCTCGGCGGCGCTCAGTAGTTCCTCCACATCTTCAACCTTGTCGGCATGAGCCCATATCCAGGCAGTCGGGCTCAGGTTGCTTTTCTCCAATAGCTCCAACTGCCTCCGGGCCGCCTCGACATTGTTGCCTGTGTGTACAACGAGCGGAAGACCGGTGCTCAGGTGGGTTAGTATGCCCGCTCTAAACAATTTCAAATCAATTTCCGAAGGAGCACCACCGTCGAAAGCCAATTTTACAAAACCCGGCCTGATGCCTGTATCGTCAATTCCGTTTTTGAATTCTCCGATCCAAATTTTGGCTATTTCCTCCGCATTTAGCCGATAGGCGAGTTCCGGAACGTAACGGTCGCTGGCTGCTGCGTAGAAGCCCGTATTGGTCACGATTTGCAGGCCTGTCGAGTCGGCAAGTGCTTTGAGGATGTGTACGTCACGGCCAAAGTAAGCCGCCGTGCAATCGAATACCGTCGTTATTCCCTGCGACTTAACATTTTTCAGGTAGGGTACTACCTGACCAAACAAGTCACCCTGATCGTACCGGGGTATGTACTCGGGCTCCGCTCCAAAGTTGGACATGATGTGTTCGTGCGTCAGGGAAAAGCCCAGCTCTTTGACAGAAATTTTCCCATTTACGGTGAAGGTGTATTCGTCGTGAATACTTCTTTTTGCTGTCTGGCAGGTACTTAGCAGAAAGATAAGTACGCTTGTTTTGAGGACTAACTTCATGAATGGTTGCGAAAGCTGGTAATGGGTTTTGGCTGGGGCTTATTTCCGGTGATTTGAGGGAATTCCTGGTTGAGAATTGATTTTAGAGGCAGTTCACTTTACTTTTAAGGTTGTTGTTCTGCTGCTCTACCCACATTTCCCGTAACAATCCTTATTGATATGAATGCTCCCCTCACCCCTGAATTCAAAGCCCAGTCCCTTCACTACCTCCACATGAACACGCCACGCATCGTCCAATGCCTGGATCTGCTAAGCGAAGCCGAGGTATGGCAACGGCCCAATGCCTCGTCCAACAGCGTGGGCAATTTGATTTTGCACCTCTGCGGGAACATCAGGCAGTACATTGTTTCGGGCCTGGGCAAGCAGCCCGACGACCGCGAGCGCGACGCGGAGTTTGCGGCGGCGGGCGGTTTTACCAAAGAAGAACTCCTGCAAAAGTTGGAAGTCACCGTACAGGAAGCGGCGAAGGTAATCGAGGCTTTGGACCAGGGCAATCTATTGAGTGAGCGCGTGGTTCAGGGATTCTCGCTCACGGGTGTAGCCATCGTCATTCACGTAGTGGAGCATTATTCTTACCACGCCGGGCAGATTGCTTTTTGGACTAAGCTTTTGAAGGACAAAGATCTGGCTTTCTACGGCGATAGAGATTTGAACGCGAAGAATACATTTTGATGGAAAAGCGCAAGGATGGCGTTGGTACTTTCTTCGCCCGATCAGCGGCGGAATGGCGGGCGTGGCTGGCAGAGAACCACGCCACCGCCCAAAGCGTGTGGTTGATTATTTACAAAAAAGCCAGCGACATTCCCAGCGTGTATTATCCCGAGGCGGTAGATGAAGCCCTCTGCTTCGGCTGGATCGATAGCAAAGGCAACAAACGCAACGCGGAAAGCTACTTCCAGTTTTTTTCAAAACGCAATCCGAAGAGTAATTGGAGCGGCGTCAACAAAAGAAAAATCAAGAAACTGCTGAAAGAAAACCGCATGGCCCACGCCGGACTGGAAATGGTGGAAATCGCCAAAAAATCGGGGACGTGGGATGCGCTCAACGACGTCGAAAACGGGATCGTGCCCGAAGATCTTATGAACGCTTTCGAAAAGTATCCACAGGCAGCCAAACACTTCGATGCTTTCCCTAAGTCCGTCAAACGAGGAATTCTGGAATGGATTTTCAACGCCAAACGGCCTGCCACCCGACAGAAACGAATAGAAGAGACCGCCGCTCTGGCTGCCGAAAACAATAGAGCCGCGCAGTGGAAGAAGGATAAAGAGTAAGTACTGAGTTTTTGGTTCGGGGGACTGTAAGTGAAATGCTATGGCTGATATTTGCCGAACCAACCAGGTACTCTGCATTAGGTACGAAGTGCCTTTGTGGCGCTGAACGAACCGAACCGCCGGACGGCTGTGGAGTTATAACCTAAGTTCCGCAAGGACGGGCCAATGATCTGACACATAAACATCATCCTTTTTTAAGGTAACAAATCCGTGTTTTTGTACTTTGAAATGCTTGGTAGCAAACACGAAGTCAATGTAAGGACGCGGAGCGGATTCTTTGAAACCATTGAACGAAGCCTCGCCGCCAAAGTGTGGAGTCGCAGAGCGAGTTTGGGTATTGTAGAGTTTAGGTGATTTCAAATCCAGAATGGTCTGAACGCCTTTGGAGCCGAGAGGTGTGTTGAAGTCGCCCGTGAGAAGTGTGGGTAGTCCTTTGGCGAGTTCGGTCATTTTGGCGGCGATGACCTTAGCGCTTTCCTGGCGGGAGGTTTCGCCCACATGGTCGAAGTGGGTATTGACAAACATGATTTCCTTTCCCGTTTTGATCTCTTTGAACTTGGCCCAGGTCGCTATGCGCGTGATGGCAGCATCCCAGTCCTTGCTGGCTACCACTTCGGGTGTCTTGGACAGCCAGAAAGTACCACTATCAATAACTTTGAAACGATCTTTGCGGTAAAAAATGGGCGAGAATTCGCCTTTCTCCTTGCCATCGTCGCGACCTACACCAATCCAGGCGTAGTTGGGCAGGCGTGCTTGCAAATCGTTGATTTGAGTCAGCAGGGCTTCCTGCAAGCCCGCGAAATCCACATCGTTGTCAGTAAAGACCGACGCGGCCAGATCTTTGCGGTGCGACCAGGCGTTGACGCCGTCTTTTTCGGTGGCATAGCGGATATTAAACGATAGGGCGCGCAAGGTTTCAGCGGCGTTAGTCTTGGAGTAAAAACCAAACAGGACGGCAAGCAACAGAATTCTTTTCACGGTATGTTGTAGTTTTGAACCAATTATTTTTTGGCAAAATACACAAACCTTCCCAACCACTCCCTGTGAAATCGCTCCTTTTTTATCTCTCGAAACACCAATGGCCCGCCCTGCTGTGGACGGCCCTCATCGTACTGGCTTGCAGTTGGCCGGGAAAAGACCTACCCGAATCGCCCGTTGTGGGTTTTGATAAGATTGTCCACGTCGGCATGTTTGTGGGTTGGACAATGCTCTGGCTTTTCCTGTATCCCGAAAAAAAGTTTCTCATCATTACGCTGGGAATTGCCTTCGGGGTATTTTTAGAGTTTTATCAACAGTGGCTTCCCTTTGACCGTACTTTCGACTGGTGGGACGCAGCGGCTGACGGACTAGGTACGATTTTGGGACTGTTTGGTTACCTTCTATACCCCAAAACTTCATGAATGAGCGTTAGGGTTGTTACAGCATGAGAAACACGGTCTGCACACATATAACCATCCTTCTTCTACTGCTCACGGCACACTACGCAGAAGCTCAGCAAGCCTACGTTTCGCTACAAAACGGCGACTTGGTTGAGATCGACGTGGAGCAGTGCACCAGCCGACGCATTGGCCGAACCAGCGTACCTATGTACGACATCGCCATTGGCCCGGGAGGAGTCATGTACGGAATAGGTCAGGACAACAGGCTGTATAAGATTGATCTCAAGGATGCTACCACAACACTCATCGGCCCCCTAAAACCTAAACAGGGAGACGACTTTAACTCACTGGTTTTCAGCGACTCAGGAATTATGTATGCCGCGACCAATCAGTCCACTTTTCTATACAAAATAGACACTACCAATGCCAATCAAACTGAGCTTGGGAACATTGGCTACCAGGCAGCGGGCGATCTAACTTTTTTTGATGGGGTACTTTACATGGCGGCCCGAAACAACTTTCTAATTAGGGTAAACATCGCAAACCCTGAGAAATCTGCTCCGGTGGGAAAGATGAACGCCGCAGGTGCCATTTTCGGGGTAGTTACCGTTGGCTCGATCGACTGTAAAGGCGGACGACCAAAGATGTATGCCCTTGGCGGAAATCTGCTTTATGAAGTTTCCCTCGCCGATGCCAGCACAAAGCGCGTCTGCCCCAATTTGAGACTCAATTCCACTATCTACGGGGCGGCATCGGCCGTGGAAGCCACTCCTCAGCTTCGCGCTAACGCGGGCCGGGACACCTTGCTTAACCTTTGCGAAAATACCAACCAAATCAGGTTAGCCCCCTTAGTGGGGCTGAAAGATTCCGCAGGTACTTGGTATGGCCCGGAACAGTTGGCTTTGACATCCGATCCGATCGTGGATATCTCCGGTCTGTCACCGGGAACCTACCGGTACTTTTACACCGTGGGCGAAGGGAATTGTGCCGACACCGCAACGGTGAGCCTTACCCTGGATCGACTCGAACCCGATTTTCCTAAGGATACGACGCTGTGTCAGGGTCAAATGCTGCTCATAAATCTTGAAGATTCTGCGGCGAAATACCTTTGGCAAGATGGAGCTACTACGGCCACCTACTCTATTTCCAAACCAGGGACATTTTCTGTCGAGGTCACGAAAAGCTGTGGGCAAACAGAAGCTACCGTTGAGGTAAATTACGAGACATGTGATGGATGCAACGTGTTCTTCCCTGACGCCTTCTCTCCGAATGGCGACGGTCAAAATGACCTGTTCGGCCCTATTTCCGACTGTCAGTTTTCTACGTTTTCCCTAAGGGTTTACAACCGATGGGGAGAAGTAGTTTTCCAGTCCAATGACCCGAAACAACTTTGGGATGGACGCTTCCGCAGTCAATACGTTTCGTCAGGCACTTATGTCTATCGACTGAATTATCAATTCTTGACTGATCCAGCTCTGCCCGGCGATCGCATGGGTAAGGTGGTCGTGATTCGTTGAAAAGCGTGAAGTACTTTGTTCAATGATTCAGCTGTAATGTACCGCTGTTTTTCACCTCCACTTCTCCTCCATCCATCGATACCTCATAGGCTAGTGCCCTGATCCCGTCCACCGATACGTTGTGGCCGGCTTTGATCGAAACGCGGTCGCTCGGCGTGGGCACACAGGCGCATGACCAGGTGGCTGCATCGTTCCAGTTGCCCGAGGCGACACTCTCAATAAGTGGTGGGGTGTACACGATTCGATTCAGGGTTTGGTTGCGGTTGAGGTAGTACAAATTACCGTCTGGACCAGTGGTCATATTGACAAGTCCGAAGCCAAAATTATCCCCAAAAAGAGTGGAAGTTGTCGTCGGCGTGCTAGCTGGGTCAATGTATCTGATCCAGCCATTGCAATAGTCCATGAAGAAGTACTTGCCCAAATACTGGGAGGGGTAGTTGGTACTCGCTGGGACAAAGAATTCCCCACCCAACACAGAGCAGCCCGTGTTGTTGGTGCTTCCGCCGATGTTGTTGTTTTGGTAGTAATAAGCCGGGCCGTCGAATCCAGCTTCGGGAGGCCCTTCCTGCGTGGGCCAACCGAAATTCTGTCCGGCGGCCGTCGCATCGTTGACTTCCTCGTACTGGTTTCCTCCCACGTCGTTGACAAATATTTTGCCTGTATTGAAATTTACGTCGAAACTATACGGATTCCTCAACCCTATGGCCCAGGTGCGCTGACTGGCCGGGGTCGGAGGGCTGCCGTCGGGGGTAGTTGAATAGAACGGATTATCCGTCGGGGCCGAGCCATCCGCGTTGATTCGAAGAAAGTTGCCCAGGTAGGTGTCATAATTCTGCGAATTGGCCGTGTTAGCATTATCGCCAATAGAAACGTACAGCTTGCCATCGGTGCCAAACTGAATGAATCCGCCGTTGTGGTTTGTGGCGCTACTCAAATCATTGAATTCCAGCACCAAAGTTTCGCTTCCTGCCAGCATCAGGTCGGGATTGGCCGGATCGCTCGTCAAGCGGGCTACCCGGTTTCGGCGGGGAGAAGAGGTTCGGGTGTAGTAAACATACACGTACCCGTTACTGGAAAAGTTCGGGTCGAAATCAATGCCCAGCAGCCCCCTTTCGCCGCTCCCATCCACTGTCAGCTGGGCGTAGGAGGTAGTTAAAATCGCACCGTTCTTAAATATCTTTATTTTTCCATTCTGCTCGCAAACGAATAGCCGTCCATCAGGCGCGAAAGCCATCACGGTCGGACGAGCAATGCCACTGGCGAGCGTTTCTTTGGTAAATCCGGCAGGTAAGGTTTGGGCCGAAGCAAGCAGTGATGCGGTGAGAATCAGTAATAATGTAGTGTACAATGAGCGCATAGTCATTCTGTTTTTGTGAGAATATGAACGGTTCGGATGGTCATCCGCAGAATGAGGGGGGGGGGTAGCTTTACTTTCCGCAAAATAGCTTTTTATCTACTTACGGGCAACTTTTCACCAAAAAACTCACAAAAGTTACTACTGGGATAGCAGCAGGCTGCCACCGCTGAGGAAACGCACGTCGCCATTTTGGTAAATGACGTTCCGGGCATGGACGGCAGAATCAATAATGACTGTATGCCTGGCGTTGATTTGAACATCGGTAGCGGCGGTCGGCAAACAGCCGCACGTCCAGGTAGATGCATCGTTCCAGTTGCCGGAGGCGGCACTCTGAATGGCTGACACCACCTGCACGTTGAAAGAGTTTTGCGCCTGACAACCATACGCATTCGTCGCCACGACCGTATAGGTACCCGCCTGCGCCGGGCCGACGTTGTTTAGCACAAAATTCTGCTGGCCGGACGTGAATCCGCCCGGGCCACTCCAGCTGAACTTACAGGCGTTGGACGAGGATGACAGTCCGGTCAGGTCACTGCCCTGACTCACCGTGCCGGGGCCGGAAGCCGAAACGTTGGCAGCCGTAGAAACGGGTACATTCAGCCGGGGCGAGAGTAGAGTGTTTTGGAAATTGTCGATGACTTTTAGACGATACTTGCCCGTCGAGGCCGTCCAGGTCTGCTGGTCGCTGAGGTTCTGGTTGCAGTCGTTTTCGGGCAGCCAACGGTAGGCTCCCCAGCCGCCCGGTCCCTGAAAAGTAAGTTGGTTGCCGCCGGGGCCGCATTGCGTAGTTACGTTGGGCGGCGGCGTGGATAAGTAGGGGTTTGAGTTGGCGAAAAAGGAATCTGTGAGGCTGTTGTCCCAGGCTTGGGCCAGTACAGTAAGGCCATTTCCTGTGAAATGAACATTGTTGGGAGTACGTATTGCCGGGCCTTCCAGCGGGTCGGTTTCGGGGCCGGGAAAAACCTTGGGTAGTACGAGATTTGGATCGTTGCCATTGAGGCCGATTACATCGTTTTGGGCGTCGATGACGGGCTGCCAGATGCGCGACGTGCCATCCTTGGTCATGCGCGAAACCCGCGCCACGACCCACGCCAGATTCGGCTTGCCCGAAAGCGAGCGGCTGGCGTTGATGATCGAGCGCAGTCCGTTTCGGTAGTTTTCACGGTTGTTTTCGGTAAAGTTGTCGTTTTCCCCGTGGTGCCACAGCACGGCTCGGTAGCCCTGCTGGGCGATGTAGTTATTCAGCGCCAGCCGAAGGTGACCGAATGGCATGCCTGCGGGATAGACATTGCCAAAAATTCCGTAAGTCGTGAAGTTTGGGTCGATAGTTTCTACCCAATTGTACATTGAAGTACCCGACCAGCCCGCGTTGAAAATCAGCACGGGGACATTAAGCCGCTGCGCAATTAGATCACCAAAAATTCCCCAGCACCAGGCGTAATTGCCGAAGGGAGCAGTCTTCACAAAATCGTCAAGATGCACGAACTCGGGACAGGGCAATTGAACGTTCGAGTAGGGCTGAATGGTGTTATTATTTGGATTGAGGTTCTGAAAATTGATGCTGCTCACCCGGTCGTCGGTAGCGCTGGGCCCATTGGGGAGACCGTCGCCGCCCGTCGCATTGGATTGTCCGGCCACGAGAAACACTTCGCCGATACCCACCCGATCGACGGTACTGAGGGCTACCTGACTACCGTCACGAATCCCGCGTACATCAAGCTGGTACCAACCGCCCGTCACCATCATGGAGCCGTAGAATTGTCCGCCCGCGGGATTGGTCTGGATCACCGTCCAGGCCGTAGCCGTCCCCTGCCCTTCCGTCCGCGGCACTACCCGCGCCTCAATCCGATCCAGGCAGGCATCGAAATAGCCGCCGATGTACAGCGTAGCCTGGTTGGCATTATTTCGCTGAAATACCGCCCTTGAAGTCGGGAAGGTTACCGTCAACTGCGCCAGTACCTCTAAGCCAAAACCCCACGAGAGCAGAACACACAGTATAATTTTGATTCTCATATATTACCTCTAACCAGCACCTTGGTATGAATGCCGAAATTTTAGTTTATGTTGATGGTGCCTCCATTGGCCATTTGAAGAAATCCAGACTGCAAAGTCAATTTCTTTACCTGGGCGGTGATACCATCGATGGTTATGGTATGCCCATTATGGATTACAACGTCGGTAAAAGAAGAAGGCAAGCAGCCACAATCCCAGGTAGATGGATTGCCCCAACTTCCTGATCCAGCGCTTTGCAGAACAGTTTTCACTTGTACATTCACCATTTGTTGCGCCTGACAACTATAACAGTTGATAGCCGTGACTGTGTAGTCTCCCTGACGATCAGTGGTAACTTGTGGTATTGTGAAATTCTGAGTAGAAGTCATAAATCCTTCGGGTCCTGTCCAGGCGAACGATCCAGCGTTGGTAGAAGTAGAAAATAAGGAGAGATTACTACCCAGACTAACAATGGTATTATTAGAAGCTGCCAAATCTACATTTGTATTGGCTGGAACTTTCAAGACCTGGGAAAGCAGAGCGTTTTGGTAACCATCCGTAACTTTGAGCCTGTAATTTCCGGTAGGAGCCTGCCAATATTGTCCATCGGCCAAAACAGAACTATTTCCCATTTCTGGCATCCATTTGTATTCAAGAAAGCCATTCGGCCCCCGAAAACCCAGGCTCGCCCCGTTGTCCCCGCACGAAGTGGCTACCTCGGGAGGAGGCATAGCTTGATAAGGAACGGAACCACTGAAAAAGGAAGTCGTCAAACTGGCACTCCACACTTTGGCCAACTCAATCAGTCCATCGCCGGAGAAGTGAATGTTGTCGAAGGGTCGGTAGTTGTTGCCGAAAAGCGGGTC
>NZ_JBGSXF010000046.1:0-2268 GCF_041751555.1 Persicitalea sp.
CCTTAAAATTTCTTTAAGCGGCACGGTTGTTAGGGGAAATAATATTCCGGCAAAAGTTGTAAATAAGGAATGTTCTATTTTTTGTGGAAAGAGTGCAGAGACCACAATATAAAGCACAGTTCTACTTTTTCTCCTTCACATCAAGATCGATTTCAATCTCTTTATTAAAGAAACTCCAAACGTCAGAACAGAGAAGGTGATCCAGCGTTTTGATATGGTCCTTGAGAATAGCTTCCGTCTTCATATTTGGACGAATATCGCAATAGTATACACCGTCCAACGGATTTAGCTTAATGGTATAACCTTTGAAATGGCCCGGCAGAAATGTACTGCTGATTCCGAATTTCGGTGCCTTCCCTTTCCGCTGCACATCGTTCAGAAAAATGGCAATATGAGGCAATTCGCTTTCTGTGAGTTTTGAGTATAGGAACTTGTCAATGAAAACTTTATCAATCCGATCTTTGCTGGAAGTTTTTACACTACCAATGATTTTTACGTCTCCCTCATATGAGATAATCAAATCGTGCTGATAATTCATTTTAAACTGTTCCTCCCCATCTTGCATGATCGGCACCCTAATCGTTCCGGCCTTGGCGTCGATACCCATTTCTGTAAAAATCAATCGAATGAAGTTCTCAAATAGGTTACCATTGATCTTACGGGCTCTATTGCTTTCTCCGGCAGGCAGAGCATCGAGCGTTGCACCAATGCTCTGTCGAATTGTATAAATGGTGTTGTTCAACTTAGTGCGCAAAGCCGCGTCCGCCTCGATGAGTTCTCTCAGGTTTTGCAGCGTCTCGACGAACGTTTTCCTGACCGCATCGAATTCTCCGGCCTGGAACATCAACTCTGAGTTGATCGGACGGGTGATCTGAAAGTTTCCTTGCTTGCTATACTGCCAGAAACGATAATTGTTCTCGTTTTGAGAAACGATGACCGCCTGTAAGCTGCCGTCAGTAGCTATAAAATCCAAATACGCCTGGCAAAAGTCAATGAAGCCTTGCAGATTGGTAAAGCGCGTTTTGTCAACCGCACGCGCGGCAAGTTGTTTGATTGTCATCGGATGGCCGCTCTCCGCTTCTGGTTTTCAAAATCATATTTTTTCCATTTTTCTGCGCTCCACTCTTCCACCAAATCCATGCGCTCAATCGTCCAGCCCAGGTACTCCGCTGATAAATCGCAACCCAGCCATTTCCTACCGAGTTGTTCGGCGCAGACCGCGGTAGTTCCCGATCCAAGAAAAGGGTCCAATACGGTGTTACCTTGGTTTGATGAAGCGAAAATAACCTTCCGTAAGAGTTCTTCGGGCTTCTGAGTTTTGTGAGGAGTTCTCTCGTGCATCCCGTTGCAGGTTGTTGGGATTTCGATCAAATCCTCCGGAATCTCCAGCACGTCCTTCGGTTTGGCCCCACCCGGATGAGGATGCCACACGTGTCCATTTGATTTGCCTTTGCCGTATTGGCTCGTTTCGGCCTGCGGATGCTCCGGGTACTTTAAAGTGTGTTCTCCATAGGGAATTCTTACCTCGTCAATATTGAAAGTAAATTTTTTGGACTTTCTCAAGTGAAGAATACTCTCGTGGCTGCGCCCCCAATCCTTGCCCAGATTAGCCTTGTTCTTGTAATGCCACACGATCCAGCGGCAACCTTTAAAGTACTGCATGGAAGGCAGCTTCAGGTCGGCTAAAATTTCTGAAAAACCGCAGATGTAAAGCGTTCCGTCGGGTCTCAAGATGCGAGCCGCTTGTTCAATCCATTTTAGCGACCATTCTACATAAGCCTGTTGACTCTCAAAGGTGTCCCACTCAGCTTTTTTTATATTATAGGGAGGATCAGCAAAAATCATATCGACTGACTCCGTCGGAAGCGAACTGAGCCAGGCAATAGAATCACCCTGCCACAACTGCCCGTTCTCATGCTGGTAAAATAGCTGAGGATTAGTCATATCAGGATCGATATCGAAAACTTCTCCCTTACGCATCGTCTCGGCGAACAAGGGTGGTAAGCTTTTATTTCGGCTGAATATCTTAGATTCCATTTCCGTTCGTTTTTGAATAATTACGATGATAGAAAATAATCGGCACTTTTGAAAAGAGAGAAAAATTCTATCGCTTTCTAAAGTCCCCCAAACCACTCCTCCACCGCTGGTCCACTCAGCGAGAAAAGCAGATTGGGAAAAAGTCCCAGCAGTAGTGTAAGCAACGCCAAAACCACCAAAATCCCCATTTCCCGACGCGTGAGATCGGTCAGAGCAACCGCTTGTACCGTG
>NZ_JBGSXF010000047.1:0-2920 GCF_041751555.1 Persicitalea sp.
TTCAAATGAGTGCCATCGCATCAGCAGGCATCGTTGATCTTGACTTTCCCATCGTATGAAGTTTGTCTGTTACTACCGGGTGTCGACCAAAGGGCAGGGGCGCAGCGGGCTGGGCCTGGGCGACCAGCGCTCCATCGTCGAACGCTACCTGCGGAACGAAGACGAGCTATTGGGGGAGTTCACCGAGATCGAGTCGGGCCGCAAGGGCGACCGGCCCAAACTGCAGGAGGCTATCCGCGCCTGCCAGCAGCACCGGGCAAAGCTGCTGATCGCCAAACTCGACCGGCTGAGCCGCAACGTGGGCTTCGTGATGACGCTGCGGGATTCGGGCGTGGACTTCGTGGCCTGCGACCTGCCCGATGCCAACACGCTGACGGTGGGCATGATGGTGACCTTCGCCCAGTACGAGGCCGAGCGCACCTCCGAACGCACCCGGGCGGCCCTGGCCCAGAAGAAAGCCCAAGGCTTTAAACTGGGTAAGCCCGAAAACCTGACGCCGGCGGCCATCGAACGGGGAAGGCTGGTGCGCACCACTAACGCCCGGCAGAACAAGGCGAACGTGCAGGCCACGGAGCTGGCCCAGTTCTACCGCAGTGCGGGGCTGACCTACGCGCAGATCGCCGACCGGCTGAACCGGATGCACTACCTGACCCGTCGCTCGAAGTCATTCGAGGGCAAGGCCGTTTACCGGCTGCTCAAGCGCCAGGAACAGGAAACGGGGGTAGCAGTAGGTGCAGATACGGATGCTTGCGATTAAGCCACTGAATCGTCGGGTTCGCAATTGTGTGTCGTTTCTTTTTGCAAACAACAGGGTGAAACAAATGGTCTTTTGTTTAAAGAAGTTCCGAGGAGGGTGGGCGATGTTTCATTCAATTGAACTTTTTTATGTACTAGCAGCCCTCCTTTAAAAGCCCCCGACGATCAGGTCGGGGGCTTTTTTTGTTTCTAATACAGTATTGAAAAATGAATTATGAATAATATGTGACCAAAAGATAAAAATAAGGTATAGGTTTGTATAATCTTTTACTACACACACACTTGCGGCTCGGGATTGATTCCTTCAATTCCGGGCCTTTTTTCTGCGCGCTTACCTTTTCTGCTACACTTTTGCCCCTACCATCCTCCCTGCCAAGGCACTCTCATGAGTGCCTTTTTTGCGTTTTTAAGCCTCAAAAAACTTTCATTCGCTTCGGCGATCCGATTCCAAAAAAATAAACGATTAGTAGAGTTGTTAATCCGTTCTGTATGAAGATCTTTATATCAGTTAACAATCACTATTTCAGTCACTTAATCATTCTAAGCAAATGGAAAATGTAAGCGCAAAAGGTCGGACGGTAGCCACGAAATCGCGGGCTCGGAAGTCAAACAAGGTGGAGCGGTTGAGTTCTAAAAAGAACCCACACCAGGTAGTGAAGAAAGCGGCCAAGCCCAAGAAAACCGAGGTTCAGGCGAGCGTCGCACCGGCGGTGGTGGCTGCAACGGTCGAGCCGGTCGCTCAGCCGGTGGCAGAAAACAAGAGCCTGCGGAACATGGAGCGCTTCCTGGAAGCGACGGGTAAGACCCAGCAGGACTACTTCGGGAGGTTTACAACATTCCGGGAAAATGTTTCAGATTACTGGACATGAGATGGTTTTAGTAAAAAGCGGCTGGTCCGTGGTAAATTTGTGTTCGCTAAAACTTTTCGACTTACCCCTATGGCCAAGCCGCTTTTCACCAAATGTAGAAGGTTCTTTCCTGATCTGCCAGAACATGTCTTCCGAAATTTAATGCTGGTCTGCTCAGCCATTGTTTTGGCCCGGTCCACCAATCTAAACGTCCTGAAAGATTACCTACCCCAACTTCTGGACAATGATCGCACCAAAGCAGTTTCGCACTACAAGCGGCTCATCCGCTTCTTTCGTTTGTCAACACCTAATCGACTAGTAATCTGTATACTTCAATTCGTTTTTCGGCTCTTTCAAAGCCGCTTCACCCATCTGATCCTGGACGCCACAACTTGGCGAGTGGGCCGCAAACCGATCCACTTGCTAACCCTGTGCATTCTCTATCGGGATACCGCCATTCCTATCTATTGGCTTCAACTCAATAAGAAAGGTCACAGCAGCGAGGTGGAACGACAGCAATTGATGACCGAAGCATTGCTTTACTACCGCTTGCAGGGTAAAATCCTGTTGGCAGACCGAGAGTACATTGGCGAGAAGTGGTTGCGCTATCTCTATACAGAAGGTATTGATTTTGTGATCCGGCTCAGTGCAGGCTGTTACCGACTGCCCGTCAGCACGGCTCCTGGCCCCGTTTATTCAAAGCTGAGCCGGCAGGCCCTCCGCCGCAAGCGGGGCGTTATCAAACAGTTCATGCTGAACGGGTGTTCGCTGTCAATCGTGATGCTCAGGAACCCGAAAAACGATCCTGACGAGCCTCTTTTGTACTTTATTTCCAGCCTGGTCAATAAAGTTAAGATCACGGAGTCTTACCGACGTCGTTGGAGAATCGAGACGTGCTTCAAACATCTGAAAACGCAGGGATTTAACATCGAGGACCTCAATTTTAAAGATGACGGCAAAATCACACTGCTCATTGCCATTGTAGTGATGGCTTACGTACTGTCCCTTCGTGAGGCATTTGAGAGCGGCTCACTGAAACAAAAGGTATACCGGGACGGTAGCTCATCGATGGCCGTATCGTTCTTTCGTCAGGGCATCACCAATTTGCGCCGTCACGTCCAGTCACTGGTGATATTTATCCGCTATTTGGAAACTATCGCCCAAAAGCTCATAACGCCTAAATGGGTCTATGTCCAGTAATCTGCCCGCTCAACCTAACGGAAACGGATTTGGCTATTAACCAACGCTTTCTGTTTAAGAGCACTGTAAATCTTCAAATATAAACCGAATACATGAGCCAAGACTCAAATAGCACC
>NZ_JBGSXF010000048.1:0-17605 GCF_041751555.1 Persicitalea sp.
CGTTGGCCTTCGGCCTTTTCGTTGCGTTGCCGCGCGGCGTTGACTACCTCGCCTTTGATTCCTTCCTTCCACGGCATCCGCAGGAAAAGCCCGCCGTAGTCGTACTTGCCGATGGTCACGTCGGTTTTTGCCTCGCCGCTCCAGGTCAGGTCCAGGAAGTACTTGCCATCTTCCTCGCGCATCGTCCAGGTTTGAGTTTCGGTGAGGGTAGTTTTACCGTTTTCGTCCAGCAGGTCGTACACCGTTTGCCACTTAACTTCTTCGCCTTTGGCTCCCAGTACCGTGGCCGACTTACGTTTCCAGTATCCATCGGTGGGGTGGTGGAAATAATCGCGGCCATTTACGCGGGTGAAGCCCCAGTACAAGCCTGTTTGGTGCTTGTGGTGGCCGGGGCTGTATTCTGTCAGAAAACCTTTGCCGTCAGGCGCGACAATGGGATGGAGGTAAGGCCGGAAATCGGCCTTGGCCACTTGGGTGACGATGGGCTTTTTTTCGCCCTGCCGGAAGACTTCTATAGTACCCGCCGCCTCGTCCTGCCGGACGACGAGCATGGTTTCGGCGGTGGTGAAGGTAGTTGGGGTCTCTTTGTCAAGAAAACCCAAAAAGTAGGTAGTTCCGGTCAGGAGGAAGGCTAGGAGAAAGATTAGGCGCATAGTGGAGGCGGTTTTTTTAGGATAAAAGCAGCCATGCGATAGCCTTTACCCAAACTACCCCAATGCTTGGGGCTGTCGGGTAGTTTGGATTGAAATCGCCACGATCTTTCGCTATATTTGAACTCGCCCAAAGAATCAAAGAAATGATTGCTACTAAATCCGGTCCAAAAGTTCGCAAATCTCGCGCCAAAGTACCCGAACACCTGATCTACGAAATCATCGACGGACAGCCCATCCACTATCGGGGCTACCGGGAAGTCATGTCAGGTCAAAAAACTTTTTCAGAAATCATGGGCTCTAGTGGATTGCAGTCACTTATCGTTACGTATCTAATTATTCTGCTGGGTAAATCCTTGGATGATTCAAAGTACACCATTTTATCCAGCGAATCCGGTCTTCACCTTGATAAGCACAATAACTTAGCAGGAGATATTCTGATCTTCGACAACGAATACTTAACAATCGACAAAATCGATGAGCATTACGTGGACGTTTGCCCCAAAATAGCCATCGAAGTGGATATCCGCGCCGATCCCGCCGATATGGGAAATGGCAACTATATTTTCAAGAAAACCCAAAAACTACTCGACTTCGGAGTGGAAAAAGCGATTTGGGTAACAACTCAGGCGAAGAAGGTTACCGTAGCTACGCCGGGATCCCCCTGGCAAGTGCTGGATTGGAATGAAGACATTGAAGTTTTGAATGGGATCACCTGTAACGTAGGGCAGTACCTGAAAACGCGGGGTTCTACTTTTGCTTGATATTGTGCTAGAAGTTGAATGCGACATTGCGGTAGAGAAAATAGAAACGGCCAATGGATTCGCTCCATTGGCCGTTTCTCCACTTCAGCGCATGGGCTAGGTCGGTTCTTCGCCCGGAGCTGGATTTAGTTCAGGAATACCCGGACCAATGGGTTCGCGTTCGGGAGCCGGGTTCAGGTCGGGCGTCTCGGACGGCGGATTTGTTATAGGGTTCTCATCCGGCACAACGGGCTGCGGCGTCTCGGGTAGGTCAGGCTGCGCCGGGGTTTCGGGCGGGCCTACGGGCGGCATGATTTCAGGAGCGGGAATGCCGCCGGGTGTAGGCACGCCGGGTACCGGGTTCTGGTCATTGATCATGGCAGTTAGGGTTTTATTGTGAGTTTTTTGAGACAAAATCTTTACAAAAACTAATTATGAAAAAACCATGCCCCATTATTTGTTCACCTGCTTGAATTCCCAGCGCTCGCCATCCTCCCATTCCTTGACCGAATTTCCGTAAGTGGAATAGCCACCATTTTCTTTCAGTAGTTTGGCCAGGTGCAGGAGATTATAGGTCATAAAAGTTGTATTGCGATTGGTGAAACTGTTGTCTAGGGCATTGGCTTTTTCATCCAGATAGCTCGGTCCCGGCCCCACTTCCCCAATCCAGCCGCAATCGGCTTGCGGCGGAGTGCTGTACCCAATGTGCTGCATGGCGTAGAGCAGGCCCATTGCACAGTGTTTAATTCCGTCTTCATTGCCCGTGATGATGCAGCCACCTACTTTTCCGTAATAAACATACTGACCTTTCTCGTTTTGCTTGGCGCTCATTGCGTACAGCCGTTCGACGAGTTGCGTGGCTACCGAGGAGCGCTCACCCAGCCAGATTGGTGTGCCGATGACCAGAATATCGGCCGCCTTCACCTTTTTATACACTTCCGGCCAATCGTCCTTTTTGATCGAATCATCTTCTTTCGTCATATCGGGCTGCACGCCGGGGGCAATGTCATAGTCCACCAAGCGAAGCAACTCCGTAGCCACGCCTTCGGCTTCCATGATGTGGCGCGAAACCTCCATTAGTCCGGCAGTGTGGCTTTGCGCGGGCGATTTTTTCAGGGTGCAATTGATGTAAAGGGCTTTGAGCTTCGAAAAATCGGGCTTGTCGAGATTAGGCATGAGAGTGAATTTTGCGTAAATTTGTGATCCTTCAAGGTAGTTATTTCTTTTAAATGATTCGCAAACTGCGCTTATCCAGGCTCCTGCCGATACATTTTCGTCATTAACTCATAAAGTGCCGGATGCTTTTCCTCAAATAATTCGGGTCGGCTGAAAAAGTACTCGCTCGCCACGCTCAGAAACTCCACCTCGCTCGTGGCGGCATAGGGGTCGATATCCGACTCGTCCGCTTTTATTTTCTCGGTTTCCTGGTGGACGAGTTGAAGCCATGGCAGCACATACTGCTTCTGCATCAGACTTTCGGGAATTCCGTCGGTGGCCCCATCGGCCTTGTCAATCAGGTGGACGAATTCATGAATGCCGACGTTATTCTTGCTCTTTTCATTCTCGAAACCTGCGTGCAGGGCGGGCAGCGACAGAATCATCAGCCGATTCATCTTGCCCGAACCTACCTGGCCCAAGATATTACGCGCCTCGCCTTCGGTTTGGTAGTCGGCGTTGAAAGTACCCCGATAGAGTAGTATCTCGCTGATGTTCCGATAGCGTAATTGCGGGAAACCAAAAAGCGGAATGACAGCGCTCGCCGCCACGAGCAGGCGGTCAGTGTCATCGATCTCCATCTCGACGCCCGTAATGTTCACATCATTCATAAAACTGAGAATTTCCTGCTCGAAACGCAGTTTCTCGTCTGCTGATAATTGTTCGTAAAACGAAACTTTATCATCAAGAATGGTTCGCCACTTCTTGGAAAAGCCCTGGTACTTTCGCTTGACGAACTTCGCCCAGATCATCCAGCCGACGAAAGCCACAATCAGTACTGAAAAGGTGATGAAAAGCGACAGGGTACTCACGATTATTGGTACTAGTTTTCAATGAGTGAACGATAGAATAGACTGGCGCAAGCAATATTCACTAATTCTATCATTCAAAATTATAAATTAAACCAGTACGTCAACTTCGCAATGATCGCCCGGTTTTTTCCCGCAAAACTATCGGCAAAATAATTGTCTGAATACACCAGGAAGAAATCTGACACCGGGCGGAATCGCCATTGCAGGCGGCTGTTGATGTTGACGTTGTTGGACAAATTGTTGTACTGAAAAAAAGTAGTCCAGAAGAGTTTTTTGGAAAAAGTAATGTCAGTGCGCGGACCAATCAGGAACAAAGTACCCTGGCCTTCGGAAGTCGTGATGCGGCTATAACTGAAATTCATCGTAAGGTCGCCGTAAGGCTGGAAACGGTAGAGTAACAGGCCCGTCAAGCTGGCGATGGTGCCGTTGAAATTTTGGCCAAAAGTACCCCGTACCTCAGTATTGAGTTTTTTGCGGCGGTCGGAGCGGTAGTTGAATTGGGCGTTGGTGTAGCGGTAGTCGGTGCCGCGCCGCAGGGGTTCATTGCCGCTGCGGGTGGGGTCGAAATCGGTGAAAAGGTAGGTGTAAGTGTTCGCTACTTGCCATTGCAGCGTAGCGTAGTTCTGAAACGTCACGTCGCCCACCAGCCCGATGGCCTGGTCCGTGAGGCCAAGGCTCGGCTTGCGGTACTCCTCGTAGCTGACACCCACGCTATGTCGGTTAATGCGTTTGTTGTTGGGGTAAAAATTCAGTTGCGCGATTGGATTGATGCGATAGACGTTTCGGCGTGGCACCACGCCTACATCGGCCCGAAAGTCCTCGCCGATGTAGTAGTAGTTGCCCGTGACTTGGTAACGGTACTTGTTCAGCGTCAGCGAAGCTCCAGTCGCAAATTGATTTTCACCGTCGGTAGGTGTGAAGGCCTGGTGGTAGTAGAATTTGCCCAGCCACTTGTTGTCGGCCGAGGCGTGGTTGTATTCCAGGCCCGCCACACGGCTGAAGCGGTCACGGCCCGGAGCGGGGTTGAATACTTCCTTATCAATAAAAAGGGCCGTAATGTTCGAGCGGCTGAATACTTTTTGCTGCACCACAGCCACAGTAGTGTTCGCGCTGGAGATGCCGCGCTCCACGTCACGGGCGGTCTGCACGTTTAGCAGCCCAATACGTAGGTTCTTGCTCACCTTGCCATTGAGCCGGACGCCGGAGAGGATACGTATAGGCGTGTACGTTCCGGTAGTCGTATCGACTTCCAGCCCCACCCGGCGGGAGTAAAAGGGGGTGAAATTCTGGTTACCCATCGTGGAATTGAAAGTCTCTTGGCTCCCGAAAGTGCCAAATAGGTCAGAGTTTTCCAGAAAGAACTGCCGCTGCTCGGGGAAAGAGAGCGAAATGTCGAAACGGGTGAGGTTCTGCACCTGTCGGTCGGCTTCTACAGTCGAGAAGTCAGGGTTAATCGTGGCGTCCAGAATCAGGCCCGGCGTGATGCCAACCTTCAAATCCGCGCCGATGGAGTTGAGCGGAGTTTTAGCCGTCGGTTCTTTCAGGAAATCACGGGCTTGCCCCGCCCGCACGTAGGGAATGATAGCCAGGTTGGCTCCCGGCTTGCGTAATGGTTTATCAAATTCCATCATCCCCGAAAATGCCAGGTTGAAAATAATCTGGTTTTGCGGAATCCTGACCCAGGTGGACTGCTCGTTGATTTGAGTGTCAAAGCGGTAACTCATGAAGTTCCAGGCCCTGCCGCCGTCAATGTACCGCAGGGTTTTGAACGGAATCTTCATCTCGCAGGTCCAGTAGTTGTCGAATATTTTGGATTCGCCTTCCCATTTGTTGTCCCAGTAGGTATTGAAAAACTGCGTGTCGGAGCCACCATTGCTGATTAGCGCCTCGCGCATCACGCCGTAGGGATTCATGCCGAATAGGAAAGCATTGGTCTTGTCCAGAAAGGTGTCGAACAGAAAGCTGATGTTGTCGTTGCCACCCGCCCGGAAATCGCGGCGGAAGGAAGGAATAATGAACTTATCGCTCTCGGTATGGCACTTGGCCGCGACGTACAAAAAATTGTCGTCGTAAGTCATGAAAATCTCCGTCTGATGCTTCGCTAGTATCGTATCGACGGGAAAAAACTGCCAGAACTGGTCGATGACTCGGTGCTGAATCCACTCGGCTTCGTTAAGTTCGCCGTCAATGATGTAGTTGGCTGTTGTGGCGGTCAGATTGAAGGAAGGCGTGGGGTATGACTTCTGAGCTAGGGCGACGGAAGGAATCCAACAAATGAAAAAAATACAAAAAATCAGCGGGTAAATTATTTTCATTGGTGGCGCGGAGGCTCTTTTATTCATGATAAGTAGCAACGGCCAAAAATAGCCTATTTCCCTTAGAATGACCGAACTTTAAAATGGTTTCACCGGAATTTTTGGGGGCCGTTGTAATGTTAGCCCCTAAAATACGTTAGTTCTACACTAATAATTCAACCCACGATTTTATGAAAAATACCATTATCCCCGCCATCCTTTTCCTGGCGGGTTCCCAAATCATATCAGGCTGCAACACGGCCAAAAAAGTACCTTACGACGCTAAATGGAACGCTCCGTTCACTTACGTCGATCAGAACAAGCTCGACGGACTTGACCAGCAATCTAGGTTGCGGTTTGGCGTCGTTAACGACGACCAGTTCATGTACGTTACGCTAAAAACCCGCGACCCGCTAACGGCCAAGCAAATCCTGACCAATGGCATCCGGCTAACGTTCAGTCCAGAAAACATCCGGGAGGATCGTTCCATTGTCTTTCCCGTTGTGACGCGCGAAGACAAGCGGGCTTTAAGTAAAATGCAAATCGACTTGCCGAACAGCCTGAGCTTGAATCGGATGATCGAAGCCTTCAACAAAGAGGCGCTCTGGAAGGACAAGCAGGGCGAGCGATTTATCAATTTGGTGGAAAATCAGGCGGGCATCCGCGCCCGCATCACCTTCGACGAAAATCAGGAACTGACACAGCAATTCAGCATTCCTTTCGCGCAGTTGGGTACTGATGCCCAACAAGCCAGGACAATCGAGGTAGGCATCAAGACCGAAGGCAGCGGCAATGGCCTGGGCGGTATCGCGCCTGGTGTAAGCATAGGGATGGGCAGCGGTGGTTTTGGCGGCGGCGGCTTCGGTGGAGGTGGCGTCAGCCTCGGCACGGGCGGCGGGCGGAATAATCCCAATGACCGCAGCGTGAACCTGCGGCTGCAGGTACGACTGGCGCGCGATACTTTTAAGGAAGACCTTCGATAGTTTTTTTCAATCGCAGAGAACACAAAAAAGGGGCACACCGATTGGTGCGCCCCTTCAAATTACTCGGGATAAATATTAGATAACTTTTACGTTAACTGCATTTAGACCTTTTTTGCCTTGTTCAACTTCGTAGGACACGCGGTCATTCTCGCGAATGTCATCGGCTAGGCCGGAAACGTGTACGAAAATGTCCTGACCTCCATCGGATGGGGAAATGAAACCAAATCCTTTGGTGTCATTGAAAAACTTAACTGTTCCTTCTTGCATTGTATTATTTGTATAAGATAAAAAATTGAGTACAAAGGAGAGGAATTGTTTTAATAAATGCAAGTTTTTTTTCTAAAAACGGACTTGCATGATTTTGGCTATTTTCCTTTATGTTTTGTAAAATCCTGTATTAAAGGATTTTATATAAAAAATGGAGCCCACGGTTGTGGAATAAAAAAATCAATCAAAAAGCACTTTCCGTCCCGTATCGGCTGATTTTTCCGCTGCTTCCAGGATTTGTACGACCGTCACATTGATGGGTAGTTCGTACAAATCGTTCTGATCCAGCGTCAGTTGACCACGTACGACCTGGGCCAAAACCGAGAACGGATCTTCGTATGGCGCAGGGCGAGAATCGAGTTTCAGCGTTTCTTCGGGGCTCTTCTCAGCCAGCCGCTGCCGAACGGTGGTACGGTCCACGGCCACGGCGTAGCCCTTGGTGCCATACACTTCCATATCCTTGCGCGAGAAAGTCCAGTTCCACGACGCCTGAATGACGCACTGCGCCTTGGGGTACTGCAAGATGATTGTAGCCTCATCGTCCACTTTGGGATAAATATTGGGCTTGTTGGTTTGGGTGACGGCTGTGACCGACAGTGGCTTCTCCCCGCGCATCAGCCAGGTCATCAGGTTGGCTCCGTAGCAACCGAAATCGGTGAGGGCGCCCGCGCCGTTCTGCACCGGGTCGGTGAGGAAGGCGAAGAACTCATCGCTCACACCAATTTCGCGAGGCCCCTGGTGGCCATCATTAACCATCACCTTGCGGATTTCGCCCAGCTTGCCGTCGGCGTAAAGTTGTTGTACGTGCTGGTTGCTGGCGTACCAGGATGTCTCGTAGTTGGTCAGGATTTTTACATTGTGTTTTTTGGCCAAAGCCGCCATTTCCTGGGCGTCCTTATAGGTAGTCGCCAGAGGCTTCTCGACCATCACGTGTATCTTGCGCGGCGCGGCGGCGAGGGCAACGGTAATATGCTCGTCAATAGGCCCGAAGGCGGAAACGGCCTCCGGCTTGGTGTCAGCCAGCATTTTATCCAGGTCGTTATAAAACAGCTTGGGGTCAAGGTTATAGCGCTTAATGAATTTCTCCACCAGGGCTTGGTCTTTTTCGTAAATACCTACCAGCTCGGTGTCCGTTTTGTCCTTACGGTTGAAGACCCAGCCTACATGACCGTGGCTAAGGCCCGCCACGGCCAGGCGGACGGGCTTCTGGGCAAAAGTAGATGTAGATAGGGAAAGCATCGCAAGAAGCAGGATAACTAGGGTTTTCATAAAAAAATTGCTATGATTATTTGTACCTTCGATCGCGGATCATCCGCAGCCCGTTGAGTTCCTCAATGACGGCAATGTCCTCCGCAGGTACAACACCCCGCCGAATCCAGTTAGTGACTACCGCTTCGTTTTTGATTTCGTGTTTTTCGCAATAACGCTTGATTGTGAGGAATTTCTCAAGTTCTACTACTTTGCCTTCGGCTACCAAAAAATCTTTCGCCCGTTGGATTAGGCCTTGGGTTTCTTCAAGCAGTTCGCTCGTTGTTTGGCGGTTTTTAGTTTGTGCTTCCATAATCTATGTAGTTTACAGTATTGATCTGTTTTGAGTTAACCTCTTAACTCATCGAGTATCTTATTGATTTCTAGAATGGAGTCCAAAATCTGATCCGTTTCGTCAGGACTCAATTCATCTGATTCTTCCCTAAGCTTTTGAAGGAGATTTATTTTTGCCTCCTCCATTAGCTTAATAATTGCATCTTTCATCGTGAGAGATTTAAGCTATCTGACAAAGCTATTCGTTGTTTGGTTACCAAACAAATTGCCCATTCACCTATTTTAACAAATTTGTCAACTTGTCTCGTCTAAATACTTTCAGATGGAATTTATCTGATTTTTTTGCAAAACTTCAAACGCATCAATATGCAACGAAGACCCATTCTATGGAATCGATCGCGTCGATTTGCTAGCTTGTCTTTGCCCGCGATATGGCTGTTTTTGGCACTTTGCTGCACTCAGGAATATAAAGACCCTCTACCAAAGGCCACGCAGGAAGGAAAGAATACCTTCGGTTGCAAGATCAACGGAAAGCCGTGGGTACCGGATGGCGGAACGGGATTTCAGGCAACCAAACCTATCACGGGAGGGTTCAACCTACTTGGGGAAAATCCGCCTATAAGACGGATTTGGATACGAACACGTTCAAAAGATAGACAAGGCATTCATCTTCAATTAAACGAAACAAATGTAGGTGAACATCTGCTGAACGAAAACACACAAATTCGCCCATACGCCCTATTTTCCAAAGATTATGGTATGTACCAGACTGGCAACTCTACCTACACCACTTCATCGAATTTTACAGGCAAAATAACCATCACAAAAGCAGACACCATAACTGGCGTACTGGCCGGCACTTTCGACTTTACGGTCGGAAATTCGTCGGGAACTACTTATAAAATCACCGAAGGTCGTTTTGACATAAAATCTCCTCAGTAGATAGTTCTCCACAAAGTTAATCCACCCACTCCACTCCCGAATCCGCCAACGTCATTAACAGCCCCCGGCAGTGCGGCTTGTTCATGGACTGGTAGGCTTGTAAGGCGCGGCTCAATTGGCGGCGGGTGGCGTCGTTGCCCGTTCCAGCCACGACGTTCACTATCACTTCGCTGCCGTCGGGTAGTTTGACCAGACGATCAGCAATCAGCATTTTGCCTTTGGGCAGCAGGAATACTTTTTTAAGGCGCACGGTGGCCCTTTCGCCGAAGAGCGTTGCCAGCGGCTCGTTGTGGAATAGTCGGTCGAGCGAAACGCGCAGGTGTTCGGCTTCGCTGCCTTCCACGATGCCCTCGGTGATGAGTTGGCGGATAATTTTTGAAATGTCCGCCCGCGTGGAGATCAGCGACAGGGCGTAGCGCATTTTTTGCAGGCGATCCTTCTTTTTTTCAAAAGTCTCCACGTCGAAAATCCGCTCGGCCATCCGGCGCAGCCGCAGGCGCTCGGTGCGGTCGGTGCTGATGACATCCCGCAGCGGGTAGGGCGTTACATTGTCGTCGGCTTCTTTGTGGCGGCAATCACCTCGGCCTTCCGAGAGGAGGTAAATGCTCCGCCCCTCGTCCCAGGGAACGGGTGATTTTTCGCTGTTCAGGAAATCATATAGCCAGCGATGAACCGAATCGTTGCACTTCGCCCAGTCCCTGGGACTTTTGGCCAGGACATACAGCCGCTGCACCGGACGGGTAAAGGCGACGTACAGCAGGTTCAGGTTTTCCAGCAGCGTGCGGTTTTTCTCCTCCTGGTACTCGCCTTGCAGCACGGTTTCGTCCAGTTCCTTCACCATCGACACTACAGAACTATTGAGGCGTTTGGTGATCGTTTGCTGCGCTTCGTCCAGACTTTCGATGAGCAGTTCGGCGTCTTCCACGCCTTCCAAATCGACCCAAATCCGGTCACGGTTGCCGTTGGGCGTAAAGCGCCAGTCGCAGTTTGGCACGATGACCACGGGATATTCCAGCCCCTTGGACTTGTGAATGGTCGTGATGCGCAGCGCGTCGGCGTTGCCGGGAACGGTGATAGAAATTTTGTGCTTGGCGGTTTGCCAATAGGTCAGGAAGTCAGCCAGGTGGTTGCTCTGGCGGGTGCCAAATTCCAGAATAGCATCCATGAAACGAAACAGGTACGGTCCTTCGGTGAGGCCGTTGAAGAGTTGGAAGGTATTGACGAGCTTTTCGCACAACTCGTACACCCCCAACTGCCGCAATCGAAAGGCGTTAAACTCCATGCCGTGCGCCTCAAAGTAGCGCAGGAAAGACGTCGTACTGCGCCGGGCGCACATATCCCGAATGGCGGCGTGCTGCGTGGCGTCGGGAATTTTTTCCAGGATAATCCGGTGAAAATGGTAAGCGGCTTCGTAGCGGGCCAGGGCGTCGTCGGGCGTCTGGAGTACCTGCATGAACGACACCAGCAGGTTGACCGTCTGCGAGTAAGTCAGCAGCAGCGAGTCATCGGAAATGAGCGGATCACCGCGCTCTTTCAGAGCGGAAGCAAGATCCGTGGCCTCGGTTTTGCGGCGGCAGAGAATTGCGATGTCTCGCCAATGGTAGCCCTGACTTCGCAGTTCATCCACAAGTTCCAGGGTGCGCGTCACCATCACTTTTGGGCTATCCTCTTCGGATTCCACTACTTCATCCGCCGTGGGTTCGGACAGGAATTCGATCTGAACGTGACCACCCATTTTTACGTCAGCCGTCATTTCCTGTTGGAAATGCTCATCGAAAACAGAAGTTAACAAGCCAGATTCGGCCGCCGCATCGCTTTCGGCTACGGTGGAGAAGAAGTTGTTGTTGAATTCCGTCACCTCGCGGTAGCTGCGGCGGTTGGTTTTTAAGTGCGCCACGTCCAGCTCGCGCGCCAGACTCAGCAGTCGCTCTTCCGTAAAGGCGTTGTCGCCAATCACCCCGGCCAGCTCGCCAAACTGATTTTTGGACAAATGCAGGATCAAATCCATGTCGCCGCCCCGAAACCGATAGATCGACTGCTTGGCGTCGCCGACAATGAGGTTAAAATTGCCAAAACCCAGTGCATTGTCGATAAGCGGCAGCAGGTTAGCAAATTGCAGTTTGGACGTATCCTGAAATTCGTCCACCAGAATGTGGCTGTACTTCTCCCCCAGCCTCTCATAAATAAACGGCACGGGTTCCCGCGTCACGATTTCAAGTACTTTGCGGTTGAAGTCAGAAATATGAACCTGATTGCCCTGCTTTAGCAGTGCGTCGAATTCCTTGCGGATTTCACCCAACAGCGAGAGATTGTATAAGTGCTTGTCGATCAGGCGGAGTAAACTACCCTTCTGAGCGGCGATTCCTAGTGTCTGCGCCATTTCGCGGTGACAGCTAATCAAAACGGTAGAAATGCTGTCGATTTCTTGTTGGATAAAAGACGATATTTTACCGGCGTACCATTTGTCTTCATTGATAGTAGTTTTAACAAGGCTATTCTCCTCCGCCCAAAGGTCAATTCCCGCCGCTCGTTTCTCGAAATAAGAATATATTCCCCGGGTCGATTGGTAAAAGTCCTTGGCTACCAAATGCTTGCTTCGAATTGCATCAAGTCCGCGTTGTGCCTGTTCCTGAATGCTGTGTTCGGTTTCTCGCACAAATGCCTTGATCTGGCGGCTGATGCCGACCCAGTCCTGTACGTCCAGCGCGTCCACCTTTTTCATAGCCAGATAGCTTTTCTCGTTCAGCAGGTCGTAGGCAGCTTCCCGGATGCGGTGTGGCAGACTGCCCCAGCTTTTGCCATCCTCGGCACTCTCGCTATAGTAAGTTTCGACCACATCGGTCAGCAGCTCCTCTCCCTCCTGTCCGATGCGGGCCAGCATCCGGTCCACGGCATTGGAAAGTTGGTCGCTCTCCAGCACCGTCTCGAAGGCGAACGGAATGCCCAATTCGTCGGTAAAGCTACTCACGAGCCGCTGGGTGAACTTGTCGATGGTCATAACCGAAAAATCGGAGTAGCGGTGCAGAATTTTGCGGAAAATCTTCTTGGCCCGTTGCGCGTAGAGTTCGGTGGTTTCAGCGAGCAGCGTCGGGTCGTTTTCGATGCCGGGATACAGTTCGGTCACAATATCGCGTAGCATGAAATGCGATTTGCCCTCAGGCGACGAAAAGGTGCGTAGCATCAGAATGATCCGCTCTTTCATCTCGTTAGCGGCGGCGTTCGTGAAGGTCACGGCCAAGATGGAGCGGAAATACGTGTCTGACTCCGAGCTTAGCGCAAGTTTCAGATACTCTTTCGTGAGCGTGTAGGTCTTGCCGGAGCCGGCGGAGGAAGAATAGACTTTAAACAACTACTTCGGGGTTAAAGGTTAAGGGCCAACGATTAACGGGGATGACGCAATAGTTCTGTTATTCCTTTGGTGTGCGTTGGACTCGAATTTACGCAAAAAAGGCAGACTTGCGCCCGCCTTTTGATAATCTAAGATTGAACTTCCTCAAAGATTCAGTCGCACGCCGCCGGAGACATTGGGGCTGATGAAGAACGGGCCAGGCAAGAGCTCGATATATACGCCGCCTTCGAGGAAGATCGACAATCGACCGTCGGGCAGGAAGTACTCGAAGCCGCCAATACCCGATCCACCAAGCGAGATATTACTGGTGTACTTGATCTGCTGGTTTTGCAGATTATCAGGGTAATAGCGGCGGCTGTTGACCTGCGGGCCAAAACCGTAGTAAATGTGGGCCAGTTCTGAATTGAACAGCGAATTATGCCACAGGTAGTGGGCCTGAAAAGAAATCCCGGTGTTTTTATAATTGCCCCGGCGATACTCCCGGTTATTCGCCAGAATGCCACCGAAAGAGCCGATGGTCACGTCGATAGCGTTGACATTGTTAAAGTACTTGCGGATGTTGACGCCCGTGGGCTCGCCGAGCTTAAAGCCGACAGCCCAGTTGTCGTACTGAGCGTGGGCTAGAGTCACGGCAAAAAGGCAAATCAGGGTCAGCGTTATTTTTTTCATGAATGTCGATGGGTTATTCTGCCATGTGACAAGCCGACTGGGCAAGACCACTATGCAGAAACGTTATTTGGTGCAAAAATACGCAAAGCGGAAACCAAAACATCATTTTCTTCTGCCGTTCCCACCGTTATTCGTAAGCAATCATCGCAAAGAAGTACCTTGCTGCGATCCCGTACGATAATTTTGCCGTCGAGCAGGTACTTCATTGTATCAGTTGCATCCTGGAATTGCACTAGCAAGAAGTTAGCATCAGAAGAATGTACTTTTAGGACGGTTGGCAATCCTCTCAGTTGACTAACCAATTTCGTCCGCTCATCGAGAATCTGCTGCACCATTGTGTCTTTAGCCGATTCATTATCAAGGGCTTGGTAGAGGAGTGCTTGCGTTGGGCCACTCAGGTTGTAGGGCGGTTTGATCTTGTTTAAAATGAAAATCATTTCTGGCGCGGCGAAGCACATCCCTAAACGCAGCGAAGCCAGTCCCCAGGCTTTGGAGAAAGTCTGCAGAACTACCAGATTTGGAAACTCAGTCAACCTCTGAGTCCATGAAGGTATATCGGCAAAATCGATGTACGCTTCGTCCACTACCACCAGACCATTAAAGTTCTTTAACAAAGTTTCGATGGCTGCTTCCTGAACCAGATTTCCCGAAGGATTATTAGGCGAACAGACCCAAATCATCTTCGTCGAAGGCTGTAATTTGTTTAGTACTTTATCGGTATCTACTTGATAATTTGAGGTTAAAGGTACTTTAATTAAAGTAACGTCATTGATCGAAGCGCTCACCTCATACATGCCGTAGGTTGGCGGTAGTATAACAACGGAATCCTGTCCCGGTACACATGTAGCGCGAATGAGCAAGTCGATGGCCTCATCGCTTCCGTTACCCAGAAAAATCTGATCGGGCGACACGCCTTTGATAGGAGCTAACTTCTCCTTGATCATCCTTTGGTGCGGATCGGGGTAACGGTTGTAGTTTTCCGGAAGTACGGATCCCAGCGGATTCTCGTTGGCGTCCAGAAACACGCCGACCTGCCCCCTGTACTCGTCGCGAGCGGAAGAGTAAGGCGTCAAGCCCAAGATGTGCGGGCGGATTATTTTCTCTAAGTCAAACATGGTTTTTACTGCAAGGAATCCAGCCGAATACTTACTGCCCTTTTATGCGCGATGAGCGATTCGGCCTCGGCCATCAACTCTACAGTGGGGCCGATATTTTGTATGCCTTTTTCAGTGATAGATTGTACGGTAATTTTCTTGACAAAGCTATCCAACGACACACCACTGTACGCCCGAGCGAAGCCATTGGTGGGGAGGGTGTGGTTAGTGCCGGAAGCATAATCGCCGCAGGATTCAGGGGTGTAGTTCCCCAGAAAAATCGACCCGGCATTGGTAATTTCTTCCAATACTTTCTCAGCGTTGGCCACACTCAGAATAAGGTGTTCGGCAGCGTATTCGTTCAGCAAGTCGACTGCTTCTTCGTGAGAATTTACCAAAATAGCCTTACTGTTGGCAATGGCCTGCCGGGCGAGGTCGCGGCGCGGAAGTGCCTCTAATTGCGTGGAAAGCGTAATGTTAACGCTGTTCAGAAGTCTACGACTGGTAGATACAAGCAAAACTTGGCTGTCTGCCCCGTGTTCGGCCTGCGAGAGTAAGTCAGCGGCGATGAAGGCAGGAATAGCCGTGTCGTCGGCATACACCGCGACCTCCGAAGGCCCGGCGGGCATGTCGATGGCGACACCTTCTTTGCTCACCAGCATCTTGGCGGTCGTGACGTACTGATTGCCCGGTCCAAAGATTTTGTAAACCTTCGGAATGCTCTCGGTCCCATAAGCCATCGCGGCAATCGCCTGCGCGCCGCCGACCCGGAAGGCCCTGGTTACGCCCACCATCTGGGCCGCAAATAAAATCGCCGGATGGTCACTCGGCGTACACAGCACGATCTCACCGCAGCCCGCCAATTGCGCCGGAATGCCCAACATCAAAACTGTACTGAACAACGGGGCCGTGCCGCCGGGAATGTAGATGCCGACTTTGTCGATTCCCACGCTCCGCTGCCAGCAGGAAACGCCCGGCATGGTTTCGATTTTCTCGATGGGTTGACGTTGCGCTTCGTGAAAGGTGGTGATGTTTTGATAGGCTTGCCGAATAGACGCTTTCAAGTTATTATCCAATTTACTTTCAGCAGCTTCTAGGTCTTGTGGGCTGAAAGCGATTTCGTCCAGTTCTATTTTATCGAATCGGCTGGCGAAATCGCGCAAGGCTGCGTCACCTTCGGCCTTCACCCTTTGCAGGATGGGAGCGACTTTATCTTCAATTTCAGCGAAGTCCTGGGTGGGGCGAGTTAGTAAAGCTGGCCAATCGGCTCGAATGGGGAATGGGATTATTTTCATACGCTTCAACTTTCCGAAAGACCAGCCGTCTGACGTTAAACTTTCGGAAAGCTTATAAGTAGTTAGAGGATCATTTTCTCGATTGGGATCACCAATATACCCTCGGCGCCCGCCAGACGGATTTTTTCGATGTTTTCCCAAAAATCATTTTCATTGATCACCGAATGCACCGAACACCAACCTTCGCTGGCCAGCGGCATTACCGTTGGGGATCTCATACCGGGCAAGTACCTGCTTACTTCTTCCACCGAACCGGTGGGACAATTGAGCAAAATGTACTTGTGGTTCTTGGCTGCCTGCACGGAATTGATTCTGAACAGCAGTTGATCCAGCAACGATTGCTGGGCGGGCGTCAGATTCCGGCTGGCGATCATGACGGCTTCTGATCGGAAGATTGTCTCGACCTCCTGCAAGCCGTTGCTCAACAGAGTGCTGCCGGAACTCACGATATCGCAGACAGCTTCGGCTAAGCCGATACTAGGCGCAATTTCGACCGAGCCGCTGATTTCATGGATTTGGGCATCGACGCCGTTTTCCTGCAGGTACTTTCCCAGAATGCGCGGATAAGAGGTCGCTATACTCTTACCGTCGAGGTCTTTGATCGATTCGTAAGGTTCACCTCTGGGAATACCGATAGAGAGGCGGCATTTGGAAAAACCCAGCCGATGTACCGTTTCCACGGCGCGGCCTGTTTCCACCGCTACGTTTTCGCCCACAATGCCCAGGTGCGCTACGCCGTCTTCCACGTAACCGGGAATGTCGTCGTCGCGCAGGAACAGGATCTCGGCGGGAAAATTAGCCGCCGGGGCGCGTAGTTTGCCCGCTCCGTTGTCGAAACGGATGCCGCATTCTTTGATTAACTTAAGGGAGTCGTCACTAAGTCGTCCGGATTTCTGGACGGCAATGCGTAGTATATCGGTCATTACGTGGCTTTTGGGCTTCGGCTACAGCCTGACACGGCTGTTAGCTTTTGGCCTTGTCAATTCAGTTTAGTTATAATTTCTTTCAAAGGGGCGACGGTTTGCTCGCCTGTTTTCATATTTTTCAGCGTCAAACTACCCGATTCCATTTCCTGGGAGCCAATCAGAATGACGAAGGGAATTTGTTTACGGTCTGCGTAGTCAAGTTGTTTTTTTAGCTTGACCGAATCGGGGTACATTTCAGCATTTTGGCCTGCGTCGCGCAATTGTTTCAAGATTTTCAGCCCATAGCGGGCGGCCTTTTCGTCGAAATTCGTGAGCATGACACGCGTCGTGATGGTCTGATCGGCTGGAAAGAGGTCGAGTTCTTCCATTACGTCATAAAGGCGATCGACGCCTAGGGAAATGCCCACGCCCGAAAGCCCGTCCACACCGAAAGTACCCGTCAGGTTGTCGTAACGGCCACCGCCGCTGATACTGCCGATTTGCACGGGAACATTATCATGGTCGTTGGCTTTTACCTCGAAAATCGCCCCGGTGTAGTAAGATAGTCCGCGCGCCAGCGTAATATCAAGCTGCGTTTGCGGATTCTCCAGACCGAAGCCCGCTACCAGTAACCAGACCTCCTGCAACTCATCAATGCCCTTTAACCCAATTTCGGAAGGGCTCAGCCATTCTTTCAAAGCGGGAAAAGGGTCAGGTTGTTCCGAAAGCGTAAAAATAGGTTCTAACTTGACAATACTATCCTCAGAGAATCCGCGGTCACGAAGCTCCTGAATCACTTTTTCCTTCCCGATTTTATCCAGTTTATCAATAGCCACCGCAAATGG
>NZ_JBGSXF010000049.1:0-6718 GCF_041751555.1 Persicitalea sp.
GCACGGCGTGAAGCTGGAAGATATTTTGAACCATCTGGTCGCCACCTATGGCTGGGAAGAAATGGGCGAGGTGGTGCCGGTTCGTTGCTTTACGCATGATCCCAGCGTGAAGTCAAGCCTGACCTTTCTGCGCCGGACGCCCTGGGCGCGGAAGCGGGTAGAGGAGCTGTACTTGCAGAGTTTGGACTGACAAATCTTCTAAAAACTCCTCCTACTTCACCTCCTGAAATTCTAGCCTGGGTAGTTTCATCGCCCTTTCGATCAAGTCGATCTCTATTTTAAGAATAGCTGCTTCAGCCTTGGTATCCACCTTATCGGCATCGTCGGTGGGTTTGTGGTAATCTTCGTGACCGCCCGTGTGGAAAAACAGCACGGGAATCTGTTTGGCATAAAATGAGCCGTGATCCGAACCCCCGCTTCCGGCCCGATCGGTAAAGTACTTTACCTCGTCGTTGGCGATATTCTCGAAGATATTGGGCCAGGCCGCGCTGGTGCCGTAGCCGCCGATGCCCACGCCTCGGCCCGGATTGTAGCGGCCAATCATGTCCATGTTGGTCATGAAATTGATTTTGTCGAGCGGCAGCGTAGGGTTATTGACAAAGTACCTCGACCCCTGCAAGCCCGGTTCCTCAGCCCCAAAGGCAATAAATAGGAAGTTGTAGGGTTCTTTGGTGTCATTTTCCGAAAAATAGCGGGCCAGTTCCAGCATTCCGGCTACGCCCGAAGCGTTGTCGTCGGCACCGTTGTGGATTTCCCCCTCCGAATTTTCAACTTTCGAACTACCCTGTTTTCCTAATCCCAAATGGTCGAAATGCGCGCCGATAACGATTGTGAAGTCAGCGCCATTATCAAGAAAACCCAGGACGTTACGGGTTTCGCGCAGGCTGTCGGGTATCTCTACCCGCCGCATGCGGGCCGTGAAGGGCTGAAAGTACATCTTCGTGCCTTGGGGAGCGAGCTGGTACTTTTTGAATTGCTTCGCTACGTACTTTGCTGCTTTCAGGTTTTGGCGGCTACCCGTGCCGCGCCCCTTCATTCGGTCGGCCGCCAGGTAGTTTATATGACTGGTGAGGTTTTCGGGTTTGGGGTAAAGGCCTTGACCATAGGCACCGAATGTTGAAAAATAGAGTAAAAAAAGCCAGCAAAACTTCATGAAATAAGGGTTAGTGATCAGGTTTATTTTTTACTAAAAAAGCACGTTGTCGATCAACCGCACCGCGCCCAGATTTGCCGCTATACACAAAGCTGTTTGACCATCAGAAAGAGTAGCGGCCACGGGTTGCAGGCTGCGGGCGTCGGCGACTTCGAAATATTCCAACGAAAATTCTGGCTGTCGTGCGAACTGCTCCCGGACCCGCTGCTTCACATCGGCCACGGTTTGCCCAGCCAGCAGTCTCTCCTTTGCCTCGCTGAGGGTGCGGAAAATGAGCGGAGCCAGTACCCTTTCCTGCGGATTCAGCCGGCGGTTGCGCGACGACATTGCCAAGCCGTCGGCTTCGCGCACGGTGGGGCAGACCACGAGCTCCAGCGGGAAAGCCAAATCTTCGACGAGCCGCCGCACCACGGCGACTTGCTGCAAGTCCTTTTGGCCAAAATAGGCGCGGTCGGGCTGAACTATGTGGAAAAGCCGTGCCACCACGATGCCAACGCCATTGAAATGACCGGGCCGGAACGCGCCTTCCATCACGTGTTCCAGTTGGCCAAAGTCCAGTTTCAGCGTGGGTGGCTGGGCGTACATATCCTCCGCCGAAGGAGCAAACACCAGATCGCAGCCCGCTGCTTCGAGCATCGCGCAGTCTTCGTCGAGGGTGCGGGGGTACTTCGTCAGGTCGTCGGGATTGTTGAATTGCAGCGGGTTGACGAAAATGCTGGCAACGGTCAGGTCATTCTCTGCCACCGCCCGTCTCATCAGTTCGAGATGCCCATTGTGCAGTGCACCCATCGTGGGGAGCAGACCAAGGGTAGTTTTCGGGCCGTGGATTTCTTCAAGATGCGATTTTAAGTCAGCGGGGGCGGTGAAGAGGAGCATTCGTTTTTGGGTCAACGGTTAAAGGTCAAAAGGTTAAGGGTGACTCGGCTATCCTTTCGTCTGGTTTGACTGAATTAAGTACCAAAACGTAGCTATTGGCTGAAATCGCAATATACGGGATTTGGAAACCACGTCTTGTTTTCTTAATCTGGACGCTTGATATTTCCAATCATTCCTATTTCTCCCCCATGCGGACTATTTTCCTTTTCTTGATCGGCTTTTGTACACTCGAAGTTTGTCTGGGTCAAACGTTTTTGGCCAAAACCAAAAAAATGCCCGAATACGAGCCTGCCAAGACTACGCAAGACTGGCTTTTGAACCACGCTGGATTCAAAGCCGGAATCTACCAGAGTTCGGGTGGTAAAGACATCGTTCTCGGCAATGGCCTTATTCAGCGGCGCATTCGGCTCACACCCAACGCCGCTACCATCGACTTCCGGAATCTGGTGACCGGGCAGCAGTACATCCGCTCGCTGCGACCCGAGGCGCGGGTAGTTTTGGATGGCCAAACGTACCGGGTGGGTGGCCTTTACGGCCAAACCGAGCACGCCTACCTGCGGGAAGAGTGGATCGACAATTTTCACAAAAATGAAGCGGATTTTCAACTGGTCGATTTTTCGATTAGTCCGCTCGCTCTCCCGCTGTCTTGGAAATCTACTACCTGGACCATGAACCGAAAACTACCCACGGGTCAGGAACTCAGGCTGCATTTTACGTCGCCTCTGCCCGCGTTGCGGGGCATCGAAGTAGTTGTTCATTATGCGCTGTACGATGGCCTGCCCAGCTTATGCAAGTGGGTGACGGTCGTCAATAAACGCACCCAGGAAATACGAGTCGATCAGATTGTCAGCGAGATTCTGGCGATGCCCGAGGAGGAATCGGCGGTAGTGGGTTCGCCGGAGGAGATGAAGAAGCCGCAGAAGATTTATATTGAGAATAACTACGCCTACAACAACGCCATGCGCTACGAACTGTCCGACCAGGCGACGCACTGGAAGGTCGATTCGAGCTATACCTCGCAGGTCAACTACAACTACCAGACACCCTGCCTGATGGAGATTTATCCCAACGGCGGCATCGGTGTGAGTCTCGCACCCGGCGATTCGCTGGATTCGGTACGCAGCTACGAACTACTGCTCGACAGCTACGACCGTGAACGCAACGGCCTGGCCCGTCGGCAGATGTACCGAACCATCGCGCCCTGGACCACGCAGAATCCGGTATTCATGCACCTCGTCAGCACCGACCCAACGCAGGTAAAGCGCATCGTGGATCAGTGCGCCGAAACGGGCTACGAGATGGTGATCCTGAGCTTTGGCAGTGGCTTGAACATGGAGGATACTTCGGCGACCAACATCGCCAAATTCAAGGCTTTGGCCAACTATGCCCACCAAAAAGGGATCATGCTGGGCGGTTATTCGCTATTCAGCAGTCGCCGCATCGACGACGAAAACGACGTGATCGATCCCGTGACGGGCCTACCCGATAAGGGCGCGCAGTTTGGCCACGCGCCTTGCTTAGCCAGCCGCTGGGGGTTGGATTATTTGCAAAAAATCAAAACTTTTATTGCCAAAACGGGCTTCGACCTGCTAGAACACGACGGGCCCTACCCCGGCGACCTCTGCGCCTCCACTACCCATCCCGGACACGCGGGGCTGGCGGATTCACGCTGGGTGCAGACGGAGTTGCAGAAAGGCCTGTATCGCGACCTCAACGCCCAGGGCGTTTATATCAACGCGCCTGACTGGTACTTCCTGGACGGCAGCCACAAAATTGCGCTGGGCTATCGGGAGGTCAATTTCTCGCTGTCGCGCGAGCAGCAGAAAATTTTGAACCGACAAAATATCTTCGACGGAACCTGGGAGAAAACGCCGTCGATGGGTTGGGGTTTCGTACCATTGACGAAGTACCAGGGGGGCGGTCCCGAGGCCGTGCTGGAACCCCTGAGCGAGCATCTCGACGACTACCGCCAGCTCATGATGCAGTACTACGGTGCGGGGGTGCAGGCCTGTTACCGTGGCCCCCGGCTCTATGACACCGATGCGACCAAGAAAACCGTAAAAGAGGTGGTGGCCTGGTACAAAAAGTACCGTGAAATCCTCAATTCCGATATCATTCACCTGCGTCGCCCCGACGGTCGCGACTGGGATGGCATCCTGCACGTCAGCCCGTCATTGCCCCATAAGGGATTGGTGATGGTATACAACCCGCTGAAAGAAACCATCACCCGCTCCATCCGGCTTCCGCTGTACTACACCGGGCTGACCGACCGGGCTACTATCCGAGAGCAGGAGGGCAAGGCCAAAAACTACCCACTGAACCGTGCCTATGAGGCTGAAATTAGCGTTAAATTACCGCCTGAGGGCTATACCTGGTTGGTGGTGGAATAGGCATAGAAGATTGCTGTAATGAATTTGTTTGCCACGTATTTCTTGAACCAAGTGAACATCCACCGAGTCATTTTCATCTCTCTATTCACCCTGCTTGGCCCATACCAAGCCGCCACCGCTCAGACCCGACCCTTCCTCAACCTGCGCGACGTCGCCAACCAAACGCAGGAAGACATCACCACCATCCTTGGTCCGCAAAGTAGTCTGAACGACAAGGACGCCGCCAGTTCTATTTGCGCCAACTGCCAGAAATATTCCTATCAAAACGATAAAATCATAATCGAGTACACCAACGACATGGCGGATCGGATCACGATTCGGCCACAAGCGGGAATTCGGGCAGAAGCTACACCAGCACTACTAGGGCTACCGGATTTGAAGGCTGATGTGGTCAGAAAAAGCCTTTCGAAATGGACGGGCTATGATGGGGTTCGAGAAATTAGCGCGTTCAAAAAAAGCGATGGGACGATTGATTTTGTTTTAGTGAAGGTGCTGACCTTATGATTTTTTAGAGAAATAATCATTCGTTTGCTCCTCAATAAATTTCTTATGGCGCTCTAGTTCAAAGTTTATCATTCGCTCAATTTCTTCTTCTGACAAATACTCATGATACTCTTTTTCCAATACTAAATCATAATTCGTAGCTCTTGTGATGATATACTTTGTAGCCTGAAAAAAGGTTATAAATCCATTCTCGTAATCAAATGTTCCGACTTTTGGATATTTGAATGAGTTAAATATTGAGACAATTGTAATTTTAGAAGTGTCAGAGGATAATTCCGAGAGTATTGTGGAAATATCCAAACCTATTTTTTGTGGCGGATAGTTATCGATAGAATAACTAAGAATATCTTTTTCATAAAAATGAGAAAACTTTTGGCTACTTGATCTGAACTTAAGGAAAAGGGGTAAAATAGATCTATTAAAAACGTCTTGAATGACTTCAAGCGTTTTTTCATTCCTTTCTACCGTTTTCGTTGCGTTCAACCGTTGCTCCAACAACGCCAACTCTTTGTCTAAATCATCCGGCTCCTCAATAGACTTGTTGCAATTCTGTAAATCAACTCATTGCGTAGAAATTCCAGAGGCCAGCGCATACCTCCAAAGTGTCGTCATATCTCACAAAATCTCGCATTCGCAAACGGTCTGATGCAATCCGATAGCGCTTTGTCCGTCCGATACTGTCGGTCCGCCGAAGCGGCTCAACGCCAATGCGTTGACTGGCAAGTTCTCTGTTTGAAAGTTTCTGCTCCTCTGTTAACGGATGTTTCTTATGAGCCTTGACTGGCAGATATACTTGTCGGCATTTGTAGTCCTTGGCGAAACCCTGATAGCCCGAGTCCAGGCGTACGTTGAAGTTTTTAAACCAATCTTCCTTAGGGGGGAACCGCGCGGGCGGCCCCGTCTTCTTTCAACATTCTGTAATCGTGCGTTTTTCCGACGTAACAATAGCTCAAGTAGAGAATCCTTTTATCGCTTTGCGAATCGCTCATCCCTGTTATGACTGTTGTTTTCAAAGTGTGCCTTTTTTTTTGCCAGAGTAGTTGTCTTTTTGTGAATCCTCTTCCGAGGGGCGTTGAATGGGCTGTTCCGAGCCGTCTATAATAAGTGTGTCGTATTCACGGAAGAAATCCTCGAACTCGGCGACGCTTTCAAAGGAGCGCTTGGGGGCATACCCGTTCTTTGAAAGCATTGATATTAAAACACTCATACCAGTATCTTGACGGTTCGCCGCTGCGATTTCGCTTTGCATTGGAAGCATCCATACCCGTAACAAAACCAAGTAGATCGAAAGTCAGTCGGCACGGGCCGCCCCGCACTCTTGAAACTGAATAAGGTGAAAAGAAGCAATTCCTCAGCGGATTTTATGACTGATTCCTTTGGACCGTCGGCCTTCCTTTCAAGAATCGTTTTGCCGAATTTTAAGAGATAGGCCTCTTCGAATAGGGCGAGAAGCTTCGTGAATCGCTCTTGGTCGTAGCCCGTTGCAGAACGCCATTTTCTTTCGGTCGTTAAGTCTTTGGTTGATATATTCATATCTCCAAAAATATAATTATATTTTCATCGCAACAAGTCTAATAGCTTCCCCCTTCGCGCCACGAATTATTAATTCCAGCGAACGTACCATGTTATCAGCGATGTAGTTGATAAACGGCTCGATGTTTCCGGCATCGGCCAATTGCAAAACTGAGAAGTACTGCTGCTTATCCTCTGTTTTAATAATTGCTGGTGGGTAATTGAATTTCATCAAAATAAAATTCATCAGTATGAGCGCGGTTCGCCCATTGCCATCATCGAA
>NZ_JBGSXF010000050.1:0-3114 GCF_041751555.1 Persicitalea sp.
GATTGGTCGGGTGTGATACCGGATCTGCGGTACAAAGGCCACCGCTACTTCGATTTCTGGAACACGCGGCCCTATACGCCTACGTTGCACGACGCCATCACCGGGCCCGTGGAGGAGTTCATGGCTGTCGGTATGGACGAAGCCGCTGTGGGCGGACAATTCCTGAAAATTGGCGTGGGTGGATTGGTCAAGCCCGACGACGGAGCCTATACTTTCTCCAAAGATTATGTGATCAAAACTCCCGGCAAATGGAAGGTAAAAAGGAAAAAAGACCGCGTGACGTTCACGCATACCATTTCCGGTGTGAATGGCTACGGCTATGAATACACGAAGGTAGTCAGGCTTACCAAAGGAAAGCCCGAGCTGGTGCTGGAACACAGCCTGAAAAATACGGGTACTAAGAAAATTGAAACAAGCACCTACAACCACAATTTCTTCGTTATCGACGGCGAACCGACCGGGCCGAATATCGAAACTACCTTTCCGTTTACTACCAGCGCGGAGGGCAAGGGCTTCGGGACCATCGTAGAAGCCAAAGGTCGGCAGGTAGTTTATAACCGCGAACTACAGGGGAACGAGAGTATCATTACGATGAGTTTGGAAGGATTTAAAAATACACCAGATGACTACGGCATTCATATCAAAAATACCAAAACTGGGGCGGGCGTGAAGATCAATGGCGACCGCCCTTTGGAAAAGATTGTCTTCTGGGCTTGCCGAACTACCTCCTGCCCCGAGCCTTATATCCGGCTTTCCGCCAAGCCCGGCGAAACAGTTCGCTGGAATATCCGTTATGAATTTGAAGTAGAAACAGAGAATTAGATTCTTCGTCAGAAGACTCAATTACAATTTTTGCAATCCATGAAATCCTGGAAATACCCTACCCTCGGCTTGCTTCTGCTGTGGCTTTGCGGCGCGGCTTACTACGCCGGGCCAGGCACCCACGAGCCGCTCAAAAATGTGGATTGGCGCGCTTACGGCGGCGATCCGGGTGGAAGCCGTTACTCGGAACTTTCTCAAATCAATTTACAGAACGTCAAAAACCTGAAAGTCGCCTGGACGTACGACACGGGTGAAAACAAGCCCGACGACCCCAAGAAAATGGCTATTCAGTGCCAGCCGATCGTGGTCGATGGCATACTTTATGGCCTCACGCCGCTGCTTAAGGTCTTCGCCGCCGATGCCGCTACGGGCCGGGAACTTTGGCGATTCGATCCGCAGCCGTTGACTGGCGACAAACCCATTTACCATCCGGCACGGGGGGTAGTGTATTGGGAAAACGATCATGAAGGGCGCATTCTGCATTCTGTGGGACCTTGGCTTTACGCTATCGATGCAAAGACCGGGAAACTGGTCGAGAGTTTCGGTAACAACGGCAGAATCGATTTGCACGAAGGTCTGGGTGATGAAAAGACGTTGGGCTATGATGTCAGTCAATTTACCATCCGCTCCACCACGCCGGGCGTCATCTACAATAATCTCATTATCATGGGTTCGTCCACGTCGGAGGGCGGTGATGCTCTGCCGGGCCACATCCGCGCGTTCGACGTGCGGACTGGCAAATTGGCCTGGGTGTTCCGCACCATTCCGTTGCCGGGTGAGTACGGCTACGAAACCTGGGAAAAGAATTCGTACAAAAAACTCGGCGGGGCCAACTGCTGGGCGGGCCTAGTCGTAGACGAAAAACGCGGTATGGTGTTCATGGGGACGGGTTCGCCCTCGGTGGACTTCTACGGTGGCGATCGTGAAGGCAGCAATCTGTTCGCTAACTGCGTCATCGCGCTCGACGCCAAAACGGGTAAGCGCATCTGGCATTTCCAGACCGTCCACCATGATCTGTGGGACCGCGATATTCCCTGTCCGCCGAACTTGATCACCGTCAAGCATAAGGGAAAAATGGTGGACGCCGTGGCGCAGGCTACCAAAGACGGGCTAATTTTCGTCTTCAACCGCGACACGGGCGAGCCGCTTTTTCCGGTGGAGGAAGTACCCGTTCCCGACGCTCCCGCCCTGCCCGGCGAACAGCCCTGGCCTACACAGCCCGTCCCGACCAAGCCTGCACCCTTCGCCCGCCAGTCGCTGACCGAAGCGGATATTACAAACCGTACGCCCGAATCGCGTGCCTATGTGTTGGATCGCTTCAAAAACAGTATCAGCGGCCCCAAAAATCTTCCGCCTAGCGAGAAAGGGATGCTCATGTACGGCCTGGGTGGCGGTGCCGAATGGGGCGGTACCGCCGCCGATCCGGGGGGCATTATGTACGTCAATGGGAACAATATGTTGTGGTGGGTCAAGATGCGCAGTACACGACAGGCGCAGGACGGCACGGCCCTCTCGGAAGGCGCGGTGCTGTTCAATACCAATTGTGCTTCTTGTCACGCCATTGACCCCAAAGTGCAGGTGACCGCTAGCGCTCAAGCTTATCCCAATCTCGGAAACGTCGGCAAGCGGCTATCACGATCGCAGATTGCGGCCCTCCTCGAAACGGGCCGGGGCCGGATGCCTTCGTTTCAGCATATTTCCAAAGAAAAACGGGCGACACTCATTGACTTCCTGCTCGACACTGAGGCTCCGGCCAAAACCACCCCTGACGATGTCCACAAAGTCACGCTGGCCGACGCCGCGGACGGCAAGTTGTTCCCTCACCGTCCGCCCTACGTCAACAACGGCACGGTGCAGTTTTTGGACAAAGACGATTACCCGGCAATCAAATCTCCTTGGGGTACGCTCAACGCCGTAGATTTGAACACAGGCGAGTACCTCTGGCGGGTCACCTTGGGCGATCATCCCGAAATTGCCAAAAAGGGCGTACCCCCGACGGGCAGTGAAAACCACGGCGGCCCCATCGTCACGGCGGGCGGGCTGCTGTTCATCGCGGGTACTTTCGACGGACACCTCAGGGCTTTCGACGCTAAGACCGGGAAGGTAGTTTGGAAGTACAAACTACCCACCGGAGCCTTCGCCACGCCGATTACTTACATGGTGAACGGCAAACAGTATATCGCCATCGCCGTGGGCGGCGGGCGGCAGGGGCTACCTGTGGGAGGTACTTATATAGCGTTCGCTTTACCGTGAGTTTTTTTACAAAGCCCGATTCAAAAAATCGACCATCGG
>NZ_JBGSXF010000051.1:0-3278 GCF_041751555.1 Persicitalea sp.
TCTTTAATAGCTTCTTTTAATTCTTTTTCCTTGAATCCGGCGTCCTTCATCAACTTAGGGACGGCATCCTTGCCACTCAGCACTCCTAATAACATCAGTTCGATGCTGACGAATTCGTCGCCGAACTCTTTCAGGTAAGTCTGGGATTTGTTGAGTGCATTAGTCAGATCGGTGCCCATGAAAGTTTGGCCACCGCTTACCTTTGGATAGCCCTTCACGATTGCTTCCAAAGCCTGCGTGAGTGCTACCTGATTGACGTTCAATTTGTTCATCAGGAAGGTGGAGGTATTGACGTCTTCCTGCAAAATGGCTTGCAGCACGTGGCCCGTTTCGACGGCCTGCTGCTGATTAGATTGGGCGATTTGTAAGGCCTTTTGGATCACCTCCTGGGCCTTGATGGTATATTGGTCAAAGTTCATGTTTCTGTGTTTTTATTTTTCAAAAGGCATCTGTCCGAAAAAACAAAAAACTATATCCCACCCGCGAAAACCGGAAAAAATGACCGGTAATGTTCCATTTTTTCTACAATCAACGCCAAAAAGTCAGGAATACAAGCCGACATCAACCAAGTTCAGTCATTTTTTCAATGCTTGTTCGATTTGGTTTTTTCAAAGAGTCAGGATTTAGTGATTGTCTTTGTTTTGAAGTAAATAAAGATTTACGATGAATTAAATTGTATTATTTGGAGGGTTAGAAAACGATGTTAACCTTTGGGGATGCTTTCCAAGGTGCGACTTCGCAAGCTCAACGATGGTGGCCCAATTTCTTAGTGTATGGTTGCGCAAGTACACAATTAGTATTATTCTTAATAATAGTTAAATTATTCTATTATCAAGACTGACATTCAGAACTTCCTTTTTACCAATAAGCGAACGTTATGCAGCGGGAAATCATCGAGTGGCACAGCCCATCTCTCAACAAGAATATGAAGATAGCGGTGTATGGCCACTACGGTACCGCCTTGCTCATGATACCAACAGCGGCATCTAACCATCTGGAATACGAAGATTTTGGGTTAATTGACTCGGTACGTTCTTACATAGATTCTGGAAAAGTGAAGTTGTTTTGTGTCGAAAGCATCAACGGAGAAAGCTGGTTGAATCCGTATATGTCAGGCTATGAGCAGGCCGTCCGATACCAAGACTTCAACGACTATATTACCCGGGAGGTGATTCCTTTTATTCATACCTCCACCAGTCCCGAAAATCCTGTAATTTCCTGCGGAATCTCGATGGGCGCATTACACGCCGCCAACCTATTCTTCAAACATCCTGATATAATTCAGGGCGTAGTGGCTCTGAGCGGATGCTACGATCTGAGTGTCTACACGAACGGGTACTACGACGACAACGTCTATTTCAATTCCCCGGCCCACTACTTGCGCAATCTTAACGCGCAGTGGCACCTCGACCTGTACCGCAAAAGCCGTCACATTCACTTCGTGACTGGTTCAGGTGATTACGAAAACCCAGATTCTGCTCGACAAATTTCTGCTATCCTGAACACGAAAGACGTCCACCACGAACTGGACATCTGGGGTCCAGATATGCCGCACGAATGGTGGGTATGGCACAGGATGTTACCGTATTACTTGGAGACGAGGTTTTGAGAAGTGGGTCAAAGGTTAAAGGGTCAAACGGGCAAAGGTGAGTTGAGAGCGTAGTTTAGCCTCAGATCAAAATCTGAGAACACCGTTTTATTCCTTAACCGTTGACCGTTTAACCCCAAAACTAAGCCCCCTTAAACTGCCCCAAAAACCTTACATCATTTTCTGTAAAAAAACGCAGGTCTTTGATGCCATAGCGAAGCATGGCAATGCGCTCGATACCCATGCCGAAGGCGAAGCCCGTATACTCTTCAGGGTCGATGCCGCAATTTGAGAGGACGTTGGGGTCCACCATGCCGGATCCGGCGATTTCTACCCAGCCGGAGTACTTGCAGACATTGCAGCCCGCGCCTTTACAGATGAAGCAGGAGACGTCAATCTCGGCGCTGGGTTCGGTAAAGGGAAAGTAAGAAGGGCGCAGTCGAATTTGGGAATCCTTGCTAAACATTTCTTTGGCGAAGTGAAAGAGAGTATCCTTCAAATCCTTGAAACTTACGTCAGTATCTACGTACAGCCCCTCAACTTGGTGAAAAATGCAATGGGCCCGCGCAGAAATGGCTTCGTTTCGGAAAACACGTCCCGGCATGATCGAGCGGATCGGTGGCTTCTTGTGTTCCATCAGCCTCACCTGCACGTTAGAGGTATGGGTGCGTAACAACACATCGTCCTTGACGTCTCCTGCGCCTTTTTCGATAAAGAACGTATCCTGCATTTCGCGGGCGGGGTGGTTGTCGGGGAAGTTCAGCGCGCCGAAGTTATACCAGTCCGTCTCTATTTCGGGGCCGTCGGCCACGTTGAAGCCCATTCGCTCGAATATTTCGATAATCCGGCGACGCACAATGGTTAGCGGATGTAGACTACCCGTTTGGTTGGGAACTACCGGAAGAGTGAGGTCAACAGAAGATTCTGTGTCGTTGGAACTACCTTCCTCTAACTTCATGCTAAACTTATCAAAACGCTCCTGAACCCGATTTTTCAGCTCGTTGAGCGTTTGTCCCAAGGCGCGTCGGTCTTCCGGTGCGGCTTCTTTGAGGCTACCGAACAGATCAGCGACGACGCCTTTCTTACTGATGAAGCGCAATCGGAAGGTTTCGAGAGCTTCCTCAGTCGTAACCTCGCTTTGGTCTATCTCAGTCAGTAGTTCTTTTACCTTTTCTGTAATCATGTTAAAGTTTGTGACGGCGAGCTGCCCCGAAGCAACTGCCCGTTCTGTTCAGACTCTATGAGTTTTAAACTCATGAATTTGTAATCTCAGGAAGTGCAAAGATAGCTAATATCCGGGCAGACAGCCAGCAAACCTTACGAGCAGTGACCCTAGTACCCCATCAAATTGCCGGGTGCGGTCGGCCCTTGCCGCCTTAGCCCCCGGACGACAAATCCAAGAGATGCTCTTGAAAAAAACAGAAACAGAAGTATATACACTAAAAATCCAATACGTAGAAATACCTGATTTACTAAGTGGCGTTACGCCTTTTTAGAAACTAATTATTTTTAATAAACTGTAAATCAAAATTTTATGAGAAAATAGGTAATTTTACGCATTTTTTTGAAAAAAGCTAACCGTTAAATTTGATCTATCGATTTCATAAAACTAACGGCTATACACGCATGAAAACTTTTTCAAATTATTTGCTCCCCGTCCCTGCTCCCTTCGTTAAGGCCCCCTTCGTAA
>NZ_JBGSXF010000052.1:0-3879 GCF_041751555.1 Persicitalea sp.
TAGCTTTGTCCTTTGCCGGAATGTAGGCAGTCATCGACGGAACGGTCACGCCGCTGATGCGCAACATCCCGTTGTTCGTAGTCTTTTCTTCCACCGAGTTGGGAATGGCGTTCGGAATTTTTTCGGCGGGCCACAATATGATGGTTTCGTTTTGGGCCAGAGTAGCAAAAGATAGCGCGGTTAGCGTCACGAGGCTAAGTAGTTTTTTCATTTTGTTCAAAATTGGTTTTTTGCAAAAAGCTAAACGGACAAGGTATTTACCCGACTTACTATTCTCATTCAGCCTGGGGGATTTAATCACCCTTTCACTTAGGGCATGATATTTTAGTAATTGGTTCAAGCCTTTTCCGGTAGCTTTACTGGCTATTAACTACGTAAGCAAACCCTTCATCATCGCACGGATCGCTCCGGCGCACCGGAACCCGTCACCACTAATCATTCAATAGATGCTTCTACAATCTGACTCTGCTCGTCTGAAAGATGTTCCGCAACAAATAGACATGAACTTCGGTACTGCCGTGGAGCGAGTCGATAAATGGGTCGATGGCCTCGTCCGAATGATTCCTAATCTTGTCGTGGCAGTCGTAGTTGTCGCCCTTTTCTACGGTTTGGGCTATTTGGCCCGAAAGATCATTCGACAGCGCACCTCCAAGAAACAGCGCGACAACCTCGGCGATGTACTTGGCGGCTTCGTGCGTTGGGTTATTATTGTGCTGGGCTTCCTGCTGGGAGCCACGATTGTAATCCCCTCCCTCGACCCCGGCGACCTGATCGCTGGACTGGGCGTCAGTTCGGTGGCGATTGGTTTCGCCTTCAAAGATATCTTGCAAAACTGGCTGGCTGGGTTACTCATCCTGCTGCGGCAGCCCTTCGAGAATGGCGATCAGATCGAAGTAAACGATTATGAAGGTACCGTCGAGCGCATCGAAACCCGCGCCACGATAATCAAGACCTACGATGGTCAGCGGGTGGTGATTCCTAACAGCGACATCTACACCAATTCTGTCCTTGTAAAAACCGCCCACGATAAACGGCGTAGCGAGTACGACGTGGGTATTGGCTACGGCGACGGAATCGAGGAGGCCTGCGAGGTGATTCGCAAAGCGGTGGACGCTATTCCCGAGGTAGAAACCGACCCCGGCGTTGAGACATTTCCCTGGGATCTAGCCGCGAGTTGGGTCAGCATCCGGGTGCGTTGGTGGACGCACAGCAGCCGCGCCAACGTAGTGCACGTCCGAGCCAAAGTCATTCGTGCTATCAAGGACGCCCTCGACGAAGCTCATATCGACATGCCCTACAATACGGAGGTACATCTTTTCCACGATCAGACCGAGGCTACCGAAGGCAATCGCAGCAAACAACGCGAAGGCTGGCCCGCGCCGAAAGATGGTTCGACGCAACCCCGCTGGAAAGCTCAGATGGCAGCGAAGAAAGAAGAGGAAGAAGCGGAGAGTAAGCCAGAATCCTATGATCGGGCGCCGAAGTCTGATGAGGAAAAACCCGACCGTCGCTAACCAGATAGATCGGACGGTTTACTTCACAATCACGCCATCGGCTACAAAGGCCAACTCATTCTTCGGGTCGGTGATCTGTGCGATTTCTGCCTTGCTTTTTCCGGCGTCTTCGGCGTAGTGCCTTAATTCGGATACAGGGGTAGTTTTCTTTTGCGCGACGCCTTCGACGACGACCGTTTTGCCAGCTATATCCTTAGGGACAAAGAAACCGTAGTCCTTAAAGGTCACGCGCATGGTTTCGCCGTTATCCATCTTCACTTTCATCCAGCAGCCCTTCGCCTGGCACACGGACTCCACGGTGCCTGTCACTTTGGTATTCATAGATTCCTTATCGCCCATCTTGGTAGGTAGTTGGCTGGCTTCTATGGCCGATTTCTCATTCATTTTTTTGCCAAAATTTTCCTGAGCCCGTACCTGGAAAGCGAGCGTAAAGCAAAGGAGTAGTGCGAATGCGTTCTTCATAAAGATTATATTTTTTGAAAAGATACTTGGTGAAAAATGGTTGAGATATGGACTATGCTGCTTTGAGATGCTAAGAACAATTGCTATTTTTAGAATTAAATCCCTTCTACGAAAGTTAAAGAGATGATTAAGTTGATAGAAAGAGATGGCTGGTACCAGGCTCGACAGAAAGGCAGTCATCGCCAGTTTAAGCATTTTAATAAGAAGGGGTTAGTAACTATTAATGGAAAACCAAGCGATGATTTGACAGCGTTTCTTGAAAATAGTATTTTAAAACAGGCCGGACTAAAATAATTATGGAAAAGTACTTGGTAGTAATCCAAAAAGCAAAAAATAATTTCGCCGCTTATTCGCCCGATGTCCAGGGTTGTGTAGCAACAGGTTCGACTGTAGAGGTAACGCTAAAAAATATGCGGGATGCGTTGGAAGTGCACTTGGAAGGGCTAGCTGAGATGGGAGAAGAAATCCCTGTTTCAAAGGGATTGTCTCACTATGTTCAGGATGAAGAACCAATTGCCGAGCTAACCGACCTTATCACCTATCTGGAAATCCCCGCTCCACAGTTGCTTAACTCCTAAAAAGCAATGCCCCCGCGTCAAGAACTCACTCCAACACCTGTACCCATCCTTTACAACGACTACCCTGCGGCGTGACGATTTCGTAGAAGTACGTGCCATTAGTCAAACCTTTGCCCCAATCATTTCGGTAGTCGTCGGCTTTGAAAATCTCCTTGCCCCAGCGGTTGAATACCTGCAACGAACTCCCGGTCACGGGTAGCATAAATGTATCGTTCTTTCCATCACCGTTGGGCGTGATGACGTTTGGCAGTACCAGCGGTGGCGCGGCGTTCAGGGTTTTGGATACCGTCAGGGCGCAACCCGCCTTGTTATAGGCCGTCAGCGTGACGACATACTGGCCAGGCTGTTCGTAGCTGCGGTCTTTGATATCTGAACTGGTCACCATAGGCCCCGTGCCTACATTCCACTCGTAGCGGTCGGCGTTTTGAGTGCGGTTCAGAAACTGGTACTTCACGGGTTCGTTGCAGGCTTCTCCGGCCTGAGAGATGTCGAACAGCGGCTCGTGGGCACGGTCCACCGTCACAACTACCTGCTTTTCGGGCTTGCAGCCATCGGCGTATTGCGCCTGCACGGTGTAAGTTGTGGTAAAGACGGGCGACACCGTCACCGCCGGTCCCGTCGTAGGATTGAGCGTCGAGTCACCTTTCCAGACGTAAGACGTAGCCGCGCCCGAGGCACGGAGTTCAGCCTTGGCCCCCGCGCACACCAGGAGGGCGGGCGTTACTTTGAAATCAGGTTTATTATTTTCCACCGTGACAGTCACTGTCTTTTTGGGCTTACAGCCATCGCCATATTCAGCTTCTACGGTATAGGTCGTAGTCACGGTTGGCGAGGCGGTGATTTTGTTGCCCACGCTGTCGCTCAGCGTCGGATCAACCGTCCAGCGGAAGCGGGTGGCGCTGCCTGAGGCGGTCAGCGGGGCCGACTGACCGGGACAAATCGTGGCGTCGGTTCCCGCCAGGAAATCGGGCTTGCGGTCGTCGATCGTCACCTTTACTTTCTTATTCACCACGCAGCCGGAGGCTGGATCCTTCACTTCTACATTAAATTCCGTGGTTTCCTTCACCTTGGCAATGGGCGTCGCGCTCTTGGGGTTATCCACGCTCAACGCGGGTGTCCAGGTCCATTCTGCGCCGCCCTTGACCGACAGCGGCACCGCCACATTTTGGCAAACCGTCGTGTCCCCTTTGGTCAAAATATCCAGGCTTCTGACCACAATTTTGCGCGTAGCCACATCGACCTTCTTACAAGTCAGCCGATTGAAGGCTCGCAACGTTATAGTGTATTCGCCGGGTTTGTCGAAGGTATATTGCGACTGGATTTTA
>NZ_JBGSXF010000053.1:0-2011 GCF_041751555.1 Persicitalea sp.
CATCGGGAGGGGTAGGTTATCGGTTGACATTATAATCAATTCGTGAAAGCCCCAAGGTCCCAGCTCGTCGTTCCGCGCGGTTTTCCCAAAAAATCGGTTGTGAAGAGCGGAGCCGCAGACCCAGGCAGTGATATGGGCATCCCTTTCTTCAATGCGGGTGAAGTGGCTTTAAGCGCAAAGTCGTTGGTGACCGGATTTGTGAATTGCGGGTCGGCCTGCATGTCGGCAGCAGTCAGGTTGGTGGTCTGGAAACTGTTGGCGGCGTTGTTGCTGGCTTTGAAATCAAAATACAGGTTGTGGCTAATGAGATGGGGAGCGGCCAGGTCGTGCCAAATCGAGTGGCGGTAGTTGGCGGTTTTGTTGTAAAAAATATTATTGCGAATCACCAGATTATTGTTGCCCGTGTTCTTACTGAAATTCGAGATATCCCCTGCGAACCCCGTCTGAGCGTTGTTGTAGAATGTGTTGTTCACGATATACACATTGCTGAACTTCCCATTGCCGATGCTCTGAAACGTTACCCCCGAACTGCGGCTCTTGGCCACTACGTTATTGTAAAAGTAGATGTCCCGCGCGTGTCCACCGAGTTCACCGGCTACCGACAGTCCGCCCGTTTTGAAAAGCCGGTTACTATGGACCCGAATGTTATAGCTTTCTTTGCTGCCCGCATCCAGGTAGATACCAAGTTCGTACAAGTCGTGGACGTAATTTCGGCTGATTTCGCCGTTGTAGGATCCTCCTTTTGCATCAATGCCCTCGCCCCCCGGTGTATCCACGGTCAGACCGTCCCACACCTCATTGTCGCTTACTGTGAAATCGTGGCAATTGGTCACCGTGATGCACTCCTGAGTCCCATTGCCACTGGCGTCGCGGTTGAGCTCCTGGCAGGCTTTGCGGATGTTGTTGCGCCGGATGGTAAGGGCCGAACTGGTTTTTATATAGATGCCCGAAGCCCGCGTATTGAAAGTACTGCAACTGTCGAAAGCAATGTTCGTCGAACTCTCGCCCGAAAAGCCGTACCAGAAGCCATTTTGCGCTTTCAGACCTTTAACGGTAATGTGCTGATTGTCCTTCAATAGAAACAGTGCCTCCCATTGAACCCCGGCGTTATTGCCTTCGAGGACGGCCGTTTCGCCGTCTTTGCTTTTGATGAGAGTCGGGGTAGTGGCCTTACCGTTGGCCGACACCGGCACCACCACTTTTTCGGGGTAGGTACCCCCGGCGATCATAAGGATAGCTCCGCCCGGAATACTGCTTACTCCCTTCTGAATCGTTTTCCAGGGCGTAGCGGCATTCCTGGCCTGGTCTGCAGTGCGGGAATCGCTACCGGCGGTAGCTGAAACGTAGAATACCAATCCGGTTGTGGGTGGCGGTACCGCCGGCGTCACCACGGTTGGACTGTCGGCATCCTGAGTACAGGATTGAAGCAGGCCCACCAGCACAGTGGCAACGATAGGTATCAGGAATGTTTTCATGAAAAGGTATGTAAAGGCAGGAGTGACCCTGCCTTTACGAGTTTGGCGAGGTTGAACTCAGTAGCCGGGATTCTGTTCCAGGGTAGCATCCTTATTGGCTTCGATTTCCGAGAACGGAATCGGGAACAGCGCGTGGAAGGGTTGAATATTGGGAGAATTAAGTGGGTTGTATTTTTTCACCCGCTCAACCAGTTTGCCCATCCGCGAGAGCGTCACGCGACGATCTTCCTCAAAGATCAACTCTCTGGCCCGCTCGTCCAGAATGTAGTCAAGCGTTACCTCGGCGGGCGTTACGGGTTTGGCTTTGGCCCGGTTGCGAACCAGATTGATGTCGGCGGCGGCTTTGGCGGCATCCCCTTTCAGCAGGTAGGCTTCGGCCCGGAGCAGCAGGGTTTCGGGCAGCCGGATCTGGTACATATCGCGGAAGGTAGGCCCGGCACTGGCTTTGAGGGTCAGCTTGGCTGGATCCTGCACCACACCCACCGGATGCTGGCCGGGGGTTGTCACTTTCGACGGGTACGGATACCACCGCCAGG
>NZ_JBGSXF010000054.1:0-7301 GCF_041751555.1 Persicitalea sp.
TGATTGCTAAAGACTAGAAGTGCTATTTCTACCATTACTCCTAAAATTAATTTATTTATTGTAAAAAACTATCCAAACAAGCGATGGAAATTTTTTATCTGGAATTGCTTGAAGTATGACCGCACCCAATTGCTCTTTTACCCGAAAACACTTGAAACTGATGAAAATTAAAAAAGAAACTACTTTCTTCTCACGCCGTGACTTCCTGACCGTCGGCGCAGGCCTGGCCGCAACCGCTGCTTTTTCACCTTATGTCATCGGCCGCACCAGAGCTAAGGAAAAACTCGGCGTGGCCTTGGTGGGCCTGGGGTATTACAGTACCGACCTACTGGCCCCGGCTTTACAGCTCACCAAAAACTGCTACCTCGCGGGTATCGTGACGGGCACGCCGGAGAAGGCGGAAAAATGGAAAGAGAAGTACAAAATCCCTGACAAGAATATCTATAACTACCAGACCTTCGACCAAATCGCCAATAATCCCGATATCGACGTAGTGTACGTGGTACTGCCGCCCTCCATGCACCGCGAGTACGTAGTGAAGGCCGCCAAAGCGGGTAAGCACGTTTGGTGCGAAAAGCCTATGGCCCCCACCGTGGCGGATTGCCAGGCCATGATCGACGCCTGCGTAAAAAATAAGCAAAAACTAGCCATCGGCTACCGCAACCTCCATGACCCTAATATGCAGGCCTGGATGAAGCTCGCCAAGGAAGGGCCGATGGGGAAACCGCGCCTGGTGAGCTGCGCGGCGGGCTACGTGGATAACCGCACTACGCACTGGAAACAGAAGAAGGAAATGGGCGGCGGTGTCATGGGCGACATGGGCGTGTATTCGATTCAGGGTGCTCGCCACGCCGTGGGTGAGGAGCCGATGCTGGTGACAGCGCATTTTTTCACCAATCGCCCTGAGATTTATAACGAGGTGGAAGAAACTTCTATGTACCAAATGCACTTTCCCAGTGGGGCGCTGTCCAACTGCACTGCCAGTTTCGGAATCAATAGTAATTTCCTGAAAGTAAATTACGAGAAGGGTACTTTGATGATGGAGCCGTATTCCTCTTATAGCGGAAATAAGGGTACTCACTCCAATGGCGGCGTCATTGATTTTCCCGTCCCGCTCGGCAATCAACAGGCCAATCAGATGGACGACGACGCCCTGGCCATTATGCAAAACAAGCCCATGCTGGTGCCGGGTGAGGAAGGACTGAGAGACATCAAGGTAGTGGAGGCTATTTATGAGGCGGCTCGGACGGGGCGGGAAGTGAAGATTTCTTAACTCCATTTCTCTTGCTCCTGAGTCCGGGGGACGATCGGCCGCTGCTGATGAAGCAACCCGGCAATGGATGATTTCCTTCTTTTTAAGACAAAAAATTTGGGTACTTATGAGAAAAAACTGTCTTTCAAGCCTCTATGTATTCATAGGCACAATAATCGTGGCGAGCGGAATGGCTTTCATGAGCGCCTGCCAGTCTGACCAGGGGAAGCAGTCGGGGGAATCCATGAGCCGCCAGGAGAACGAGGACGCTTTCAAAGCCACGATGCAAAAGCATCTGGATGCCGTTTCCAACCGAGACCTGGCCACGTTGAAATCGACCCTGTCGCCCGACGGCCAGATGCAATTAATTTTGCCCCAAACTGAAATCACTAATACAGTGGATGAGTTCATGAAGTACCACGAAGATTGGTTCAGCGACACGGCTTCGCACTGGACATTCGATGCAAAAATCCTGAATAAGGTAGTTTCGGATAGTATGGGTATGGCTATCACCGAGATCGTGTACCGCGAGCCCGCGCGGAATGGGGAACCTTACTCCAATCGGATGATTGTGAGTTATGACCTGAAAAAATACGGCAGCAACTGGTACGTAATTAAGGATCATGCTAGTTCGATCGAGAAATCTACCGACTGAACCAGCGAAAAACTTTCTTTTCCGGCTGCTTGTTACTTCCCGGTAGCCTGGATCCGAAACCACGTAATTATGAATAACTTACTTAAAGAACTTCAACAAGCTGAACTACAACGCCAGACGCGTCGGCACTTTCTGAAAGAATGCGGCTTTGGTCTGGGAGCCATTGGCTTGGGTTCGTTGCTGGGTAGTTGTGGCACTTCCGGCTCAGAGACCACCGCTCCGGCCTTGCCCGATGACCCGATGGCGGTTCGGATGCCGCAGTTTGCACCCAAAGCCAAGCGCGTGATTTACATCCACATGGCGGGTGCGCCTTCGCAACTCGAACTCTTCGACTACAAACCCGAGCTTGAAAAATACCATGGTAAGGACTGCCCGGCGGAGTTTCTGGAAGGCAAGAAATTTGCTTTCATCCAGGGTGTCCCCAAGATGCTCGGCCCGCAGGGAAAGTTTGCGCAGCACGGACAATCAGGCGCCTGGATCTCCAATTATCTCCCCTACTTACAGACGGTGGCCGACGAAATCACTTTTGTCAAGGGGATGTACACCGACCAGTTCAACCACGCTCCCGCACAGTTGCTGATGCACACGGGTAGTCCACGGTTGGGACGGCCGAGTCTGGGGGCATGGTCGATCTATGGCCTGGGTTCCGAAAACCAAAATTTGCCGGGCTTTATCGTTTTGGCCTCTGGCGGCAAGCAGCCCGACGCGGGCAAAAGCGTATGGGGCAGCGGTTTCCTGCCGAGTGTGTATCAAGGCGTGCAGTGTCGCACGGGCGGCGACCCAGTGCTGTACGTGAGCGACCCAAGTGGCATGACCCGCGACCTGCGCAAGCAAACCATCGAGGCTATCAACGAGATCAACCGTCAGACCTACGAAGAAGTACAAGACCCCGAAATCCTGACGCGCATCAGCCAGTATGAAATGGCCTTTAGAATGCAGATGTCAGTACCCGAGGTGATGGATGTTTCCAAAGAACCGGAATATATTTTGGATATGTACGGGGTAAAACCCGGCGAGGGTACTTTTGCCATGAACTGCCTTTTGGCAAGAAAACTGGTAGAAAACGGCGTCCGCTTCGTGCAGTTGTTCGACTGGGGCTGGGATACCCACGGTACCAGTGCCGACGGAGCCATCGAGATCGGCCTCCATAACAAGTGCCGCGAGTCCGACCAGGCGGTGGCGGGCCTGCTGAAAGACCTGAAAATGCGCGGTTTGCTGGACGAAACGCTGGTTGTGTGGGGGGGTGAGTTTGGCCGCACGCCCATGCAAGAAAACCGCAACGGCCAGGTGCTGCCCTTTATGGGTCGTGACCATCACCTGGATGCGTTCACTATTTGGATGGCGGGCGGCGGCGTCAAAAAGGGTTTCAGTTTCGGCGAAACCGACGAGCTGGGCTATTATGCCGTGAAAGATAAAACTCACGTCCACGACTTGCAGGCCACGATCCTGCACCTGATGGGCTTCAACCACGAAGAATTCACCTACCCCTTCCAGGGTCGTAACTTCCGTCTGACCGACGTGGCCGGAAAAGTAATCAAGCCGATTTTGGCGTGAGGCTGGATTTTGGACGCTGGACGTTGGATGCTGGAAACTGAATGCTGGATAAAGTTAATTTCGCTTTGCTGGTTCGCCAGCCCGGTGATTCGCCAGCCCGGTGGTTCGCCAGCCCGGCCCTTTATCGCTTTGCTCCTTTGAACCTTTGCCCCCTCTTCTATGAAACTCCGTGACCTAAAATCATCAGCGCAAGTACTGTTAGTAGTTCTTGCGCTTTTTCTTTCCCCAAAAACTACCCAAGCCCAAAAGGAACCGCCCCGCCGGGCCAACTCTCCTTTTGGCCTGCACTTCGACTTTCACGCCCAAATGCGGGACTCGCTCATTGGCAAAACCGTCACCGAAGGCATGGTGGATAGTCTCCTGACGCGCGTAAAGCCCGACTTCATCCAAGTGGATTGCAAAGGCCATGCGGGCTTCACGAGTTATCCTACCGAGGTGGGCAACCGCGCCGGAGGATTTGTAAATGACCCTCTGAAAATATTCAGGAAGGTTACCAAAAAACACGGTGTGGCCCTCTATGTTCATTACTCCGGCGTGTGGGACGATCGGGCTGTGCAACTCCACCCGCACTGGGCGCGGATCGATGCCGACGTCAAACCTGACCCCAAGAAGGTTTCCTTTTGGAGCGCCTATTCCGACAGCCTGCTGATTCCGCAGTTAAAGGAGATCAGCGACTACGGCGTGGATGGCGTCTGGATCGACGGCGACAGTTGGGCCGTGGAACCCGACTACCGCCCCGACGCCCTGGCCGAATTCAGACAAACAACTGGAATCACCAATGTTCCCAAGAAAAAGGGTGACCCACACTTCGACGACCTGCTGGAATTTACCCGCCAGAAATTCCGCTCCTACATCGCCCACTACGCCGAGGCCCTACACAAGTATAATCCCAAATTTCAGGTAGCCAGCAACTGGGCCTTCTCCTCGTTCATGCCCGAGCCGATAAACATCCCGGTCGATTTCATCTCGGGCGACTTCTCGCCTTACAACAGCGTAGAGAGCGGTGCCTACGAAGCCCGCTGCATAGCCCCGCAGGGAAAACCCTGGGACTTGATGGCGTGGAGTTTTGGCGGCGATTGGACGGGCATGAAAGCACCCAAGTCAGCCGTGCAACTCTCGCAGGAAGCCGCGCAGGTCATGGCGGTGGGCGGTGGATTTCAGGCATATTGGTCGCAGGACCGCGACGCTTCGCTGCCTGCCTGGGCTTTCGACACCATGGGTGAGTTGGCAGAGTTCTGCCGCGCCCGACAGCCATTTTGCTATCAGGCCACGCCTGTGCCACAGGTGGCCCTCTACTACTCCACCACCGGGCAAAAGCACCTGACCGATGCAGTCTATAAGTCCAATTTTAGCCAGCAAGCTCTGAAAGGTATGCTACAACTCCTGCTCGACAACCAGCTTTCCACCGAAATCAGGATGACGCACAATATCGCGGGCCGGATGGCTGACTACCCGCTCATTGTTCTACCGGAGTGGGAGGTACTTTCCGGGCAAGAGAATGAGGATTTATTGAATTATGTGAAAGACGGCGGAACACTGCTAGTCATTGGGCCAAAGGCGGTAGATAACTTCGCCCCCGCGCTGGGTGTGGCGCTGGGCGACCTGACCCCAAATAGTGCCCACTTTGGTTCGGCGGGGCGCGTCACGGCGGGCACGACCGGGTACCGGAATTTTACGCCAAGACCAGGTACACAGACGTTTGGCGGCGCATATAGTAGGCGTGACCTGCGCTACCTCCTCGGCCCGGCGGCATCTATCGCCACCTACGGCAAAGGGAAAATCGCGGCCGTTTATGTCGGTCTGGCCGATACCTATCTCAAAAACGAATCGCACAACGCTCGGCGGTTTGTGGGGGAACTGGTAGAAGAAATCTACGATCCAATGGTCAAGGTAACGGGTTCGCAGTTTGTGTATCTGGCCGTCAATCGCAAGAACGACAAGCTGATGGTAAACCTGCTCAACTTGGCCGGGCCGCACAAGTCGGCGGCGGCATTCGACGAAGTGCCTCCCCTCGGGCCATTGCAAGTGCAGGTGAAATACCCGAAACGCCCAGGCAAGATCACGCTGCAACCTGACGGCACCCCCCTACCCTATGAGTACAAAAACGGTCAAATCATCTTTACCTTACAAAAACTGGATATTCACTCAATCATAGAGGTCGACTAACGCTTTTCATGCTTTCTATCCTTTTGCTACAAGTTTCCGACTGGGCAATTTTTTTCGGTCGATTCCATCCCGTACTAGTGCATTTGCCGATTGGCTTTTTGCTGTTAGCTGCTATTTTGGTCATAGGCAAACGCCTCGACAAAGTGAACATCAGCAATGCTACCATTTCCCTCATCCTGCTCATTTCGGCAATTAGCGCCACTTTTGCTTGTGGGGCGGGGTACCTGCTCTCGCTGGGCGGAGGCTACGACGAGGAGATTCTCGACGAACACATGTGGCAGGGTATCGGGGTAGCCGCTTTTGCGTGGATAGCCTGGGCGGTCAAGTCTGATTTTATTCACAAAAAACTTCCAGTTAGCCGGGTAGTTTATTTACCCGCTCTGGGCCTGGCTACGATTCTCACGATGGTAGCTGGCCACCACGGTGGCAGCCTGACCCACGGCGAGGGTTACCTGACGGCCTATACACCCGAGCCGTTTCGTGCGCTGGCGGGTATGGAGCCTAGGCGCGAGGAACTTACCGAGATCAAACCCATCGCCAACGTGCCGGAAGCTATTGTTTATCAAGATATTGTACAACCCATGCTGGCCGTGCATTGCACCCAATGCCATAGTGCCACCAAGAAAAAAGGCGACCTGCGCATGGATAATTTCACTTTTCTGACCAAAGGCGGTGAGAACGGCCCTATTTTCGTTTCTGGTAAAAGTGAAGAAAGCGAAATGCTGAAACGCTGCTTGCTGCCGCTGGAAGACGACGACCACATGCCGCCCAAGGGTAAGCCGCAACTTTCCGACAATCAAATCGCCCTGCTGGCCTGGTGGATAGATCAGGGCGCACCCGTGGATAAAAAAGTAGCCGATCTGAAGGCCGACGACAAGATCAAACCCGCTCTGGCATCGCTCAGTGAAGCGCCGAAAAACGACGAAGCCGACTACCAGCCCACCGGATCGCCCGTGCTGAGCCTGAAAGTACCCGTACCGAATGAGAAGGCGCTGGCTTCGCTCAAATCGGTCAATCTATTGGTAAATCCCGTGGCTAGCGAGCAAAACCTACTGGAAGTCAGCGCGGTGAATGCCCCTGAATTTTCGGATGGTAAGGCCGCTCTGTTGACTCCCCTGGCGGAACAAATTGTTTGGTTGAAATTGGGCGACACCAAAATCACCGATGCGGCCCTGAGCGAAATCGCCAAACTCAAAAACCTCAATAAACTACATCTCGAATACACATCAGTCGGCGACGCCGGACTAAGTAATCTGAAAGATTTGCCCTATCTGGAATACCTCAATTTGGTAGGCACGAAAGTGACGGACGCCGGACTGCAAAGCCTGGCTAACTTAAAGACGATCAAGGATGTTTTCGTCTGGAAATCGGGTGTCACGGACGCGGGTATCGCCCAACTTCGTAAGGCCCGTCCCGACATGAACATCGTCACGGGGCTGGACGAAGCCGCTGTGGCGGCCTTCCTGCAAGCTGGCAAGGCAGATTCGAGCCAGGTTGCCAAGAAAACTAAATAAACGTAAGCGAAAGGCTTAGCCTTCCAGCTCCTCCGCTTCCAGCATGGCTACTTCCCAGGCCTTTGTCGCATCGGCAATTTTTTGGCGGGTGTGAGCGTATTTTTCGTTGAGCTCGTCCAGCGAATCCTTCTCGGCGTAGTTGGTCGGGTCGGCTAGTTCG
>NZ_JBGSXF010000055.1:0-6287 GCF_041751555.1 Persicitalea sp.
CCCGCCACCCACGTGGACACGGGCATGGGCTTCGAGCGGCTTTGCATGGCGATCCAGCAGAAAACCTCCAACTACGACACCGACGTTTTTCAGCCGACGATCCAGGTTTTGGAAAAATTATCCGGTAAAAAATACGGGGACGCGGCCAAGTCGGAGCGGATGGCTAACATCGCCATGCGCGTTATCGCCGACCACCTGCGCGCCGTTGCTTTCGCCATCGCCGACGGGCAACTACCCTCCAACGTGCGGGCAGGCTATGTCATTCGCCGCATTTTGCGCCGCGCCATTCGTTACGGCTACTCGTACCTGAATTTGACTGAGCCTTTTATCAATAAACTGGTCGCCGGGCTGGCGAATCAATTCGCCGAGGTATTTCCGGAACTGAAATCTCAGGAAGACTTCGTTACGAAGGTGATTCTGGAAGAAGAGCGCTCGTTTTTGCGTACGCTGGAGTCGGGTTTGAAGCGGTTGGATCTGATTACCAGTCAGCTTCAAGAATCTGATAAGACAACCATTCCCGGCGACGAAGTCTTCGAACTCAGCGATACCTTCGGGTTTCCGATGGATCTCACCGCGCTGATTGCCCGTGAGAAGAGCTTACAAATCGATGAAGCGGGTTTTCAGGCAGCTTTGGGCGAACAGAAAAAACGCTCCCGCTCTGACGCCGCCAAGGAAGCGACCGACTGGGTGGAAGTACAGGACAACGACGGGCAGCCCGTAGAGTTTCTGGGCTATGATTCCCACGAAACTCACAGCCACATTCTTAAATTCCGCAAGGTCAAAACCAAAGGCGGCGAGGAGTATCACATTGTACTGGATCGCACGCCCTTCTACGCCGAAATGGGCGGACAGGTGGGCGACACGGGATCGCTGGAACTGCGCGTGGACGGCAAGCCTTTCATGGTCACAATCGCCGACACGAAGAAGGAAAACGACTTGTTCGTGCATATCACGAATGATAAAAATCTGGACGAGGTCTTGCAAAACACCGATACCGTCACGGCCCGCATCGACAGCGATCGCCGCCAAAAAATCATGGCCAACCACACCGCCACGCACCTGATGCTCTCGGCGATGCGGCGCGTGCTTGGCGACCACGTGAGCCAGAAAGGCTCCTTCCTGGATGATAACTTCCTCCGCTTTGACTTTGCGCACTTTTCCAAGGTGAGTGACGAAGAACTGCGGCAGATCGAGGAAATGGTCAACGAGAAAATCCGCGCCAACGTCCAGCAAGACACGCAGTTAAATGTCCCCATTCAAGAGGCGATGGCACAGGGTGTCACGGCGACATTCGGCGAAAAGTACGGCGACTTCGTGCGCGTCGTTGCCTTCGACCCTACCTACTCATTGGAACTTTGCGGCGGAACGCACATTCCTGCTACGGGCGAAATCGGGCTGTTTAAATTTACCTCCGAAGGCTCCGTTTCGGCGGGCGTTCGGCGCGTGGAGGCCATCACGGGTCAGGCCGCTTTGGAACGAATGCGCGAGCAGGAAGAAACCCTTTCCCAAATCAAAGACCTGCTGAAAGGCCCGAAGGATTTGGCCAAGGCGGTGGAAGCTTTACTTGAAGAGCGTTCGGCTTTACAAAAAAAAGTTGAACTCCTGGAAAACGAAAAAGTTCAGCAACTCAAAGGTAGTTTGCTGGCAAAAGTACAAGCCAATGACGGGATGAACTTGCTAATCGAGCGCGTGGAAGTACCCAACGCCGATGCGCTGAAACAGCTTGCCTACGAACTCCGCGATCAAACCGAAAACCTGGTTGCCGTCCTTGCCACTGAGCTGAATGGCAAGCCGCAATTGGCGGTTTTTATCGCCGAAAACCTGGTAAAGGAAAAGAACCTGAATGCCGGGCAAATCGTAAAGGAACTCGCCAAAGAAATTCGCGGCGGCGGCGGTGGGCAACCCCACTTCGCCACGGCAGGAGGCTCGGATTCGAGTGGCCTGGATAAGGCGTTAACTAAGGCAGAAGGGATGTTTTGAAAATGAGTATTATATATCGGTTTTCACTAGTCTGATAACCCAAGAACTACCCTTATGAAACTACTTGTCTTCGGCGCCAGCGGTGCCACCGGAATCCAGGTCGTGAAGCAAGCGCTGGAACAGGGTCACTTCGTCACCGCCTTTGTGCGCAATCCCGCCAAGATTGAAATAAAAAATGCCAACCTCGATCTGGTGCAGGGCAATGTGATGGACGCGTCCAGTGTCCGCGCGGCCTTCGACGGCCACGATGCCGTGCTCAACTGCCTGGGTACTTCGCCTAACAAGGTCGGTACCATTCGCTCGGATGGGACAGCTAATATTTTGCGCGCGATGGAGCAGACGGACACGCGTCGCATCATTGTTCAGACTACGCTGGGCTTCGGCGATAGCGTCAAGTCGTTGGATCAAACGCCCTGGTTTTTTAAATACATCATTGTTCCCTTTCTGTTGAAAAAGACTTTCGCCGATCACGAACGGCAGGAAGAAATTATTCGTCAAAGTTCGCTGAACTGGACGATTGTGCGCCCCGGTGGGCTGACCAACGGAGAACGTACCGAAAAGTACCGTCACGGCTTCGCGTACGATGATGAAACTATCAAAGCTAGCATCTCCCGCGCCGATGTGGCCGATTTTATGCTCAATCAGCTGACCTCGGAAGAGTACGTTAGAAAGATAACCGGGCTTTCTTATTGATGAAGTGATATAGATCCGCGCCGCTAGCTGATACAGGAATCCAAGTCGAAGTTGAACTGACTACCATGACTACCCAACCCGAAACTCCCGATCAATACATTGCCCAATTACCAAAAGACCGACAGGTTGCGATGCAAAAGCTGCGGCAGGTTTTTCAGGCAAACCTGCCCGAAGGTTTTATGGAGACTATCTCGTATGGCATGATTGGCTATGTAGTTCCCCATTTGCTCTATCCGGCGGGTTATCATGTCAACCCGAAACTACCGCTGCCCTTCATCAGCATCGCCTCACAAAAAAACAATGTGGCAATCTATCACATGGGTTTGTACTCCGACGAGGATCTTCTCGATTGGTTCAAGGCCGAATATCCAAAGCACAGCAAAACCAAGCTGGACATGGGGAAAAGCTGCGTACGCTTCAAAAAAATTGATCAAATCCCCTACGAATTGGTGGGAGAATTGGCGCAGAAAATGAGCCCTGAGCAGTGGATTGCTGTTTATGAGGGGAAATTGAAGCGCTGACGGAAATCAAATTTTATGATTTGGTGTCAACATGGAGGAGGAACCCCTAATCAGAAACGGCAGATCAGCTGTGTTTGGAAATTGAGTTGAAGACCAGTGTTTAATTCTCGCAAGGAATTAGAAATGAAGGTAGGCTGGATGGCCAGGGAAAGGTGATCGTTCAGTTTGTATTTGACGCCCGCCGCCAGCAGCAGGTTGAGTTGCGTCCGCTCAGCAACGTCAAATATCGTGACATTGTCAGATCCAGACCTTTCTGTAACCCAGATGCCGTACCTGAATTTACTCAACACCAATCCGGTCGTAAAGTAGGGAGCCAAACGCTTTTCCTTCGTCTGAAAATTTACCAGTAAAGGGACATTGAAATGGTGGCTAGTATTCGAAGTCAAACGTTCCCTATCCCGATGCCTCGTCCATTCGAGCCATAAGCCCGAGGAGGCCGACCAATGGGGCGAAAAGTAATAGTGCAGGTTTGCACCCGCGCCAATGCCCGTAGAGACCGACAGGGTCCTGGGTTTGATACCATAATGGTTCCAATTCAATTTCAGAATCGGCGATGCATTAGCCGACAAGGCAAAACGGCTTTGGGCTGATGCCAGCCCGGCCAACACAAGAAAAACAAGCAGCAAACCGATGCCCGCCAATTGCCGCTTCTTGATTAAATTATCGACTATTTTCATGGGTTTATTGGTCAGATTTTCCACTGAAACGGTACAACAATTGGGTCTGAATACTTAGCTGGCGGTTTTTCGGAAACAGCACTCCATCCGTCTTGCTGTTCGCTCCCAGCGTGAAAGCGGGTTGCGCCACAATCGACCAGCGAGAATCCACCTGATAAGACAGACCAGCCCCCAAGATTGCCCGGATCGACGCCCGTTCGTTCTTATTGGTCGAAACCAGCATTCCCGCCGATAGGTAGGGGGATACCTTTTTGGAAGTCGAGCGGAAATTTATCAGCAGGGGGACCGTCGCGTTGTTCTTCCTGACGATATACGAATCCTCACAGACGCCATTCAGGCCGTATCTCACTCTCGCCGATTCGTACAAAATGCCCGAGGAGAGCGACCAATTGGGAGATAAGTTATAGTGCAAAGCCATACCCAATAGAGCACCCGTGCTATACCGGGAGGATGCTTCAATGTCTAGCGGCTCCCCGGCGTAGGACGAGAAGGGTGACAGAAAGAGCCCACCGGAAAATTTAGACTGCGCCTCCGCTTCCAAGCTCATCATCAGTAGCAGGCAGATTATCGCGAGGTATCTTGTCATGTAAGACAGTATCGATGTGGTATAACTGTTACAATATAGTCGCATATATTCATATTCACATAGCTTTCGATTATAACTGATCCTATTTTGGCTTCTATGGTTGGAATGTTAGTCAACCGAAAGAACTATTAATGAACGTTTGCAAGAAATCACTTCTTCTTTTATTCCTCATTGCCACCATCGGGTTTACGCTATTTGCCTTCACTGAAGAAAAGGATGGGGCAATTGCAGAAGAACGACCCAATATTCTCGTCATCCTCGCCGACGACCTCGGCTACGGCGATTTGCAGTGCTACAATCCTAACTCCCAAGTCGAAACTCCTCACCTTGATCGACTGAGCCAAGAAGGCGTCCGCTTCACCGACGCACACAGCGGCTCAGCGGTTTGTTCACCCACGCGCTACGGCCTGGTGACGGGCCGCTACGCTTTTCGGTCGCCCTTGAAGCAAGGCGTTTTAGGCGGCTACTCCCCTCCCCTCATCGAAGCTGACCGGTTCACCATCGCCAATCTGCTCAAACAAGCTGGCTACGAAACGGGCGTCATTGGCAAGTGGCATTTGGGTCTGGGTTGGCCCGAGATTTCAGGATCTGAACCCGAACCTTCGCACGAGCCGCACCAATGGCCTCAGGGCGACAATCTCGACATCGAGACCAACCTGACGAGTGGCCCGGCGGAATTGGGTTTTGATTACAGTTTCCTGGTACCTTCCTCGCTGGACATTCCGCCGTATTTGTATTTAGAAAATGGCCAGCCATCCAGTCGCGAAATTGTGGAAATACAGGGAAATAATGAACCCAGAGGCGTTTTCTGGCGGACCGGGCGCGGTTCCAGTGACTTCAAGATTTCGGAAACGCTTGATCACTTGGGCGAGAAAGCGCAAGAATACATTGTTGGCCAGAGCAAGCGCGAGAAGCCTTTCTTCCTGTACTTGCCCCTGACAAGTCCGCATACACCCTGGCTACCATCCGACCCTTTCCAAGGTCAGTCGGGTGCGGGTACTTACGGCGATTTTGTGGCCCATACCGACGCCGTGGTGGGCCGAGTGCTGCGTACTTTGGATAGTTTAGGTTTGAAAGACAATACGTTGGTAGTGTTCACTTCCGACAACGGCGCCGATTGGAAGCCAGGCGACAAAGAGGCTTTTCCGAAGCACCGCGCCAACGGAATTTTACGCGGTCAGAAATCGGATATTTGGGAAGGTGGGCACCGGGTGCCGTTCATTGTGCGCTGGCCGCAGAAGATTACTAAGCATAAGGACGCGTCGCAAACCGTTTGTATCAATGACCTGATGGCTACCCTCGCCGCTATTACGCAACAAAAACTGCCCGCAAACGCAGCGCAGGACAGCTACGACTTTTCGCCTGTTCTGGCGACCTCAAACTACACCAAGCCTATTCGCCCCAGCCTGATTCATCATTCCATTTCAGGGATGTTCTCAATCCGAAAAGGCAAGTGGAAATATGTGGAAGGATCGGGCAGTGGCGGCTGGTCGAAGGATGAGTCCCCAACCAAAAATCTCTCTGCCCAGCTTTATGATATGGAAAACGACCCCGCCGAAACACGTAATTTATTGAAACAAAACCCAAAAATCGCTACGGAATTGAAGGTACTTTTGACCCAACAACGAGAAGCGGGATATACCCGACCGGGAGCCAAAAAGTAGTTTGCGTCATGTCAGAATTTAGGACCATTCAGAACTTTGGCCACGAGACACCGTTCCGCGCGCTGTTGCACGTACTGGAAGAAAACACCATTCCCTACCAAACCGAAATCCACCGCGCGCGCATCGAACCCATCGGCATGACTACCTTGCCGCCAGAGTTCGTTGT
>NZ_JBGSXF010000056.1:0-4420 GCF_041751555.1 Persicitalea sp.
GGGCGTGGGAAAAAGTACGTTCATTGAAGCTTTCGGGCAATACATCACCTCGCTGGACAAGTCGCTAGCCGTGCTGACGGTGGACCCCAGCAGTCAGCGGTCGGGCGGCAGTATTCTGGGCGACAAAACGCGCATGGAAGGGCTTTCCCATCATCCGCTGGCTTACATTCGTCCTTCGGCTACGGGCGGCTCGCTGGGTGGCGTGGCCGAACGGACGCGCGAAGCGATGCTGCTCTGCGAAGCGGCGGGCTACGAAGTCATTTTAGTCGAAACCGTGGGTGTTGGCCAGTCCGAAACGCTGGTGCGCGGGATGACCGACTTCTTTCTACTACTAATGCTGGCGGGCGCGGGCGACGAGTTGCAGGGTATTAAAAAAGGCATCATGGAAATGGCCGATGCTATCGCCATCACCAAGGCCGACGGGGCCAATCGCGTGTCGGCTGAGCAAGCCGTGAGCGAGTACCAGAATGCGCTACACCTTTTTCCGGCGGCTGAATCGGGATGGACTATTCCGGTCGTCACTTGCTCGGCGCTTGAAAACCAGGGAATTCAGGAACTCTGGGAAATAGTGATTCAGTACCAAACTACGACTCAGGCTAACGGATTTTTTAAAAAAAATCGCCAGAACCAGAACGTGGATTGGCTGCGAAACTACCTCCATCAGCAACTGGAAGAGCGATTTAGAAACCACGCCGGAATCTCGCAGAAATGGGACGATACCGAGCAAGCCGTGCGGGATGGTACCGAGTTGCCCATGCAGGCGGCGCAGCGGTTGCTGCATATTTTTTTCAACGACTGATCGTTTTTCTGCCTGGCATCGGCACTTTTTTTTGCAAAAATGCGTTGTTGCCTACGAGGCTGGGCCTCAGTTACTATTTTCCTCCTCTTTACTCACTTTTTATGAAAACTACGCCAACGATTTCCCGCGTCCTGTACTACCTACTCGTCTTTGGCCTGCTGAGCATGGCGGCCTGTAACAAAGACAAGGATGCCGAACCCAAAGACCCGGTTCAGGGGAGCTGGCAGATTACGGCGATTAAGTTGGACCCAGTATTAGTCTTAAATGGCATTCCTATTGTTGATTATATAGCTGCTCTCGCTTTGTTTGGTGATACTTGCCCCCAAAAAATTGCCCTTGAGTTTAAGGCAGATAAGACGGTCAGTGCGACTGCCCCCGATGAATGCAAGGCCACCAAGGATCAGTTGACGGGCTTGATCGGAATTGGGAGTGCGACGACCTGGAAGAGCGAAAACAATATGCTGGTGCTGACCACCAGCGGCCAGTCTACCAGTGCGGATCTCGCCGTGGACAATAGCACCATGACCTTGACATCAGATGCTACGCTGAATGATGGTAAGGTACACAAGGTTACCGTCAGCTTTAAGCGGCTGTAACTTGTAGAAATTTTCTTACAAAGGGACGTACTAGCTGGTGTGGTCGCATACGATCACCCACTTTCCTTTCATTTTCCGCCAAAGCAAAGTATAATGTCCGCCCACATCGCCCGCTTCGGGGCGAGTAAGGTGCCACTTTCCAACTATAAAGGCCACGCCTTTGCCTGGAAAAGAAAGATGCAGGATGTCGAACTTCAGCGTTCCCATCGTGGCGCGGTCGGGATAGCGCTTCAGGTAACCCTGGTAGGTGTTTTGGTAGCCGTAGGTCACACCGTTTTTGCCCACGAACATCAGCGAATCAGACTCCCAGTAGCCATTCATGAAAGCGTCGATATTTCCGGCGTTCCAGTCGGCAGTCTGACGGTCGAGGGTAGCCAGGATCGTCTGCCTGTCTTGGCGGGATTGGGCCATCAAGGTCGTGGCGGTAAGCAGAAGCAAACAGGTCAACGTGGCGTTTCTCATCTATTTTACGGAATTTTGTGGTCAAAGGAAAGGTTGAGTAGTCGTGTGAGAAGGTCTTGGTACTCATTGCAAAAAAGCGAATATACTACCTAACAGCCTAATAACGCCACCAGGCCGGAGGAGCGCCTCCCGCTGCGGCGTACCTAACCCGCTAACTATGTTCAGAAACCTTTTCAAAAAAGTAGATCGGCAGCAGTATCCGTTCGTTGACGGGCTGTACTACCTGTTCATCATCGTCTTCATCCTGCTACTTTTCCTCTTTTTTTCCTAAAATCATAGTGCGTGAGTCCTTTCTGTTCGTGATCAATCCCAATTCCGGTACTACTTTAGGCCGGGAGGCCGGGCAGATGGTGGCTTTGCTGGAGCAAAATGCAAAGGAGGCTGGACACGAAGCACAGTGCGTCGTCACGGAAGCCAAAGGCCACGCCACGGAATTGGCGGCGGTGGCCTCGGCCAGCAAAGAGTTCGGCACCGTGGTGGCAGTGGGCGGCGATGGCACGGTCAACGAAGTAGCGCGGGCCCTACTGCATTCCGACACCGCTCTGGGTATTCTGCCGCTGGGGTCGGGCAACGGCCTGGCGCGGCACCTGGGCATTCCGCTAACGCTGCCAGCGGCCCTGGACCACCTCTGGAAAAGTGCTCCGACGACCATCGACAGCGCCACGCTCAATTTTCAGCCCTTTTTCTGCGTAGCCGGCTTGGGTTTTGACGCCCACGTGAGCCATGTTTTTGGTCAGCAAAGCCAACGCGGCTGGGATACTTATGTGAAGATATCCATGAAAGCTTACCTCGACTACCTGCCGCAAAAAATCAGAATTGAAGGCAAAGAAGCCGAAGTGTTTTCAATGAGCTTCGCCAACGCCGGACAGTTTGGCAACAACGCCTGGGTGGCCCCCCACGCCGACCTGGCCGATGGTCTGCTGGAGGTATGTACCGTGGCCCCTTTTCCCAAGTGGTTCGGCACGGCTCTGGCTTTTCAACTATTTACCAAAAATCTGAAAACCTCCACTTACATTTCTTACCAGTCGCTGACGAAAATAAGCGTCGAAACTGACCGCCCGGCTCTCGTCCACTACGACGGCGAACCCTGGCAATTGGAAACCAACCGCATCGAGGTCGGAATCGTACCGCAGAGCTTATTGATTAGAGGATAAAGGTGTAAGTTTCAAAGGCACAAAGTTCTTTAAGTTAAAGGAGTAGAGGACTAGGTGCGCCGATTTTCCCTTCAACCCTTCAATCCTTCAAAAACTTGAAAGCCACCAGCCACTCGATTGCCATTACTCGCACGGCCCGGTACTTTACTTTGGGCGAAATAAGCGAACGTACGCGCCGGGTGTGGTTCGTGCTGCACGGTTACGGACAGTTGGCGGAGTACTTTATTCGAAAATTCGAGAAAATTCAGGATGGCGAAACCCTCATTGTGGCACCCGAAGCACTGTCGCGGTTTTACTTGGGCAATCATTCGGAGCGCGTAGGGGCAAGTTGGATGACGCGCGAAGACAGAGTGCCCGAAATCGACGACTACGTGAATTATCTCGAAAGCGTCCAGAAAACGATTTTTGGGAAGTATTCCCCGGAAAACGTCCGCATCACCGTGCTGGGTTTTTCGCAGGGTACCGCTACGGCCTGCCGCTGGATCGATCAAACCGAATTACACTGCGATCGGCTGATTCTGTGGGGCGGCTATTTTGCCAACGGCATTCTCGAACTGGTCGATAAGAAAAAACTACCATCGCAAGACACGCACTTCGTGTACGGAAATAAGGATGAATACCTGAATCAGTTGAACCCAGCGGAGTACCTGGAAAAGCTGCGAACAGAATTGCCTTTTATGAATATTTTAGAATATCGAGGTGGCCACGCCATTGACCAGCAGGTGCTGATGAAGGAGTTTGCCGAGAACTTGGGGTAGTTTTGAAAAGGTAACTGCCGCCCGCTGTTTTTTGTAGTTTTCTCTGCCGAGATCCTATACATACACCTCCAAAATGTATTGTCCGTCGGATGCCCCATTTCCAGTCTTTCGTATATGTCCCGCCAGGGGAAAGGCCGGGCGGCATCGGGGAAAGTAGGATGCGAGCCGTCACAGACGGCCTTTCATATTTGGTGCGGATTGTCCAAAGGACGCTCCGCGCAACGAGGGCTCCCGTGGCTTGGCACCCACCAAGAATACGACCGCATCGACGTCACCAAAATCAAGTACAATGGATAGTTTGCAAAACGAAAAACATTATAAAATGGCCCTCAGCCGAATCTGGGATTTGATGGAAAAACTTTCCAAAGACCCAGCGGAAGCGCAGGAAATGGATATGCTCGCCACGTTGGTAGAGGCGTACGAAGCAGTGCAGATACCAATGCAGCCCGGCGACCCCATTGCTTTTTTAAAATACAAAATGGAACAGGAAAACCTCAAACAGGGCGACCTCATTCCCTTCATCGGTGACAAGTCCAAGATCTACAATGTACTCAACTACAAGCAGGAACTCACCGTGACAATGATCCGGAGTTTGAGCAAGGGGCTAGGGATTCCGGCTAATTTTCTGATTCCCAGTTGATTTGTTGCCGT
>NZ_JBGSXF010000057.1:0-6070 GCF_041751555.1 Persicitalea sp.
CAAGCCCTGGAACACCAACGGCATCGACGGTACTTACCGCTTCATCCGCAAACTCTGGCGATTGTTTTACAACGACCACGGCGACTGGATCGTAACTGACGATTCTCCCACGAAAGATGAACTGAAAGTACTGCACAAAACCATCAAAAAGGTGCAGGAAGACATCGAGAGTTTCTCATTCAACACTGGGGTCAGTGCTTTCATGGTTTGTGTCAATGAACTGGGTAGTTTAAAATGCCACAAGAAGGCCATTCTCAGCGAACTAGTTGTTCTGCTGTCGCCTTACGCGCCGCACATTACGGAAGAACTCTACGCCACGCTTGGCCACGGAGCAGGCACCCTTGCCCAAGCTACGTTCCCCACCTGGCAGCAGGAGTACGTCACGGACGACGAATTCGAGTACCCAATCCAAATCAACGGCAAGGTACGGGCCACGATTTCCTTCCCGCTAGACACCGATCGCGCCGACATCGAGAAGGAGGTGCTTGCGGACGAAACCGTGCAGAAATGGCTGGATGGAAAATCACCCAAGAAGGTGATCGTGGTGCCGAAGCGGATTGTAAATGTGGTAGTTTGAAAATATGGGAGCGTCATCGATGGATTACGCCCTTTCAGGGCTTAGTGGTATTCGTACCTAATTGGAACGATGGGCTTCACCCATCGCTGTTGGATTTCGCCCCTGTGGGGCTGGCAAGGTACACAAACCCAGACCTGAAAGGGCGTGATCCATTAGCGCAGGGTAAAGCCCTGCGAAACCTACCGCAACCCCGCCTCCGCCAGCAACACCAGCAAAGTCCGTTGCATCGCTAGATAAGACTTATCATTTAACCACCACTCACTCAGCGCGTGCGCACCGCCGCCCTTGCCGCCCGCGCCCATCGTGATGGCCGGGACGCCCTTCGAGAACGGAATGTTGGAGTTGGTGGAACCCACCCGCAACGCGGGCGCGGCCCCGACGAAGGTAGTTGCCGCAATAGCCCGCTGCACTAGCGGATTACTTTGGTCGATGCTGCCCGAAGGTCGGTCGCCCACCATTTCGATATCTACCGTGAGATCAGGACCTATGCGTTTCATCGCGTTTTCCTCGCGCAGGGCGCGCTGCACGGCGACCTGGAAAAGTTTGTCGATGCCCGCGAGTTGCTCGGGGCTTTCGGAACGCATATCGACCTGCATATACGATTCGAAGGGAATGGCGTTGACGGAAGTACCCCCGCCCACGATGCCCACATTGTAGGTAGTTCGCACTCCCTGCTTGGTGAATTTATCGGCGTCCTGCGTAAAGTAGTAAATCGCCCGGCCCAGCGCCCCGTGCGGATTCACCAGTCCGAACGATCCCGACGAATGCCCGCCCGGCCCCTTGAACGTGACCAGGTAGCGGTGCGAACCGAGCCCCCGATGCGTAATGCTCGTAGAACCCAGCCCGTCGATGGCGATGTAAGAGTCGATTTTCAAGCCGGGCGTGGCAAAGAGTTTTTTCACGCCCCGCAGGTCGCCGAGTCCCTCTTCACCCACCGTACCGATAAAAAGTACATCGGCGTCGGTTTCGACGCCCGTCTTTTCCATCACATCCAGAATGGTGAGCACCATCGCCAAACCTCGCGTGTCGTCGCCGACGCCGGGCGCGTAGAGCGTATCACCGCGCATTTTTATTTTTACGTCCGTTTCTTCGGGAAACACGGTGTCGAGGTGGGCTTCCAAAACTACCGTCTTCTTGCCTGACTTGCCGCGCCGCTTCGCCAGCACGTTGCCCACCTCATCGATCCATACCGAATCGGCCCCGGCGGCGCGGAGCATGTCGGCGTAGGCGCGGCCACGCTTTTCCTCCATGAAGGGCGGCGCGGGAATTTCCGTGAGCGTGATCAGGTTCTGGCGCGTCCAGGCTTCGCGCTCGGGAAACATGGCAAGGGCTTTTTTGACGTTCGACTTTTGGGTCAGAGCCTGGATTTGATCGGTGTACTGTTTTGCGGCAACTACCGTCTCTTTTTTAGCAGGAGATTTTTCTTCGTCGTCCTGAGCCTGAGCCGACAGAGAGACTAATGTAACGAAGGAGAGCAGGCATACTTGGAAAAATGAAGTCATGATTGGAAATTGGGAGGCTGAGTGGTTATGATTTCCAAATATAGCGGATCGTGTCAGTTATGATTGTTTTTTCTAGAAATAGCGAGAATCATTTCTCCGCTTACCGAATCACGAAACACCTCGACGCGCTCCTGCTTCATATCGACGACGCCAATGCATTCATAGCCCGTTTGGATGCCACATTGACCAAATGATAAACCCTTCTCGGCTCTGAGCAGGGCTGAGAAGGGTTTATGCGTGACGTGTACGTCACGCAACAGTTTACTCTACTACCTTCAACTCAAATGATCCGGTGATTTCCAGGGACTTCCCTTCCTCGCCGACTTCCTTCAGGAAAGCCACTAGCGAGTCGTTGACTCCCTTGAGATTTTTTATCCGCTTTTCGGAATGCGATACGTCGCTGTCAAAACCAAAACGAATCTGTTCGGAGAGTATCTCCACATTATGGTAGTTGATCTTATTTTGGATGAGGGAAAACAAAACCTTCCCTGCCGCCTCGGGGGCGAATTGCCCTTCCACTAATTTGAATTCAAGTCTATTTTTCATGGTCAGTTCGATATGATTATGGTACTGTTCAGGCTAATATTACCCTTATGATCTTCGACGTAGTTACGTACCCCGAAAAGTTCTTTTTGCAATTGCTTGATGCGCTGTTCGCGCATCTTGATGTCCTCCTCGGTACTTTCGGAAGTGATTTTGCCCTCGTGGTATTTGATCTTGACGTCAATCATCCGGGTGATGATTTCCACGGCGTCCTGCGCACCGAAGTGGCCTTTGATAAGTTGTAATTCCATGTCTTGTGTTTGATTTGATTATTGACCCTGACCCATCGAGTACGACTGCTTGCCATCGAATTCGTAAAGGTTTTCCGTTTTGATGCTGTCGATTCCCTGCGCCTCGGCGTTGGTCAGCAAGTCGATAATATGCCGCTTCGATATACCGCTACCACTGGTGGATTTGAAGCGGCAGCGCCAGTGGTCGGTGCAGAAGGTCTCGGAAAATCCTTCGGGCCACACCTTGATGCCTCGGTTGGTAATCATGGTCAGTTCGGTACCGTCCACACCTAGCTTTATCAGTTTTTCAGCAATCTCGTCGGGGTCGGTGCCATTCCAATGGACGAACACATCAACACCTACCAGGTCTTTTTTGGCCGGAGTTTTCTTTTTGTATTTGGGCAAAGTCAAGGCAGCATCTTTGGCGTAGGATACGGGCTTAAGCGTGTTAGGCATCTCTCCCAAATTGGCGACGACGGCTTGTGCAAACTCCTTCGTGCCGACTTTCTGCTTGCTCACGCCCTCCTTAAAAATATCGTAGGTGTGGATGCCCTCCTCAATGGTTTTGAGCCAGGCATTCTGTACCTTCTCAGCTACATCGGGCTGGCCGATATGGTTGAGCATCATGATGGCGCCCTGCAGCAATCCGGAAGGATTGGCCATATTTTGTCCGGCGCGGCGTGGGGCCGAGCCGTGAATGGCCTCAAACATGGCGCATTCTTCACCAATGTTGGACGAACCCGCCAAGCCGACTGATCCGGCAATCTGCGCGGCTACGTCGGAAAGCACATCGCCGTACAGGTTGGGCATTACGATCACGTCGAAAATCTCGGGCGTGTCGGCCATCTTGGCCGCGCCGATGTCAATGATCCAATGTTCGTTTTCGATGTCGATATACTCACTGGCGATTTCGTCAAACACCTTATGGAACAGCCCGTCGGTCTGCTTCATAATATTGTCCTTAGTAAAGCAAGTCACTTTATTGCGGCCGTAGTGGCGAGCATACTCGAGGGCATAGCGGACGATCTTCTCGCAGCCGGGGCGGCTGATGAGCTTCAAGCATTGCACCACCTCGTCGGTTTGCTGGTGCTCGATGCCGGCGTAGAGGTCTTCCTCGTTTTCCCGCACGATCACGATGTCCATCTCGGGGTGCTTGGTGCTGACGAACGGCGCCAGGCTCATGCAGGGGCGGACGTTGGCGTATAGCCCCAGAAACTTGCGGGTAGTTACGTTAAGGCTTTTGTAGCCGCCGCCTTGTGGCGTGGTGATGGGAGCTTTCAGGAAAATCTTGTTCCGGCGGATGATGTCCCAGGACTCGGGCGAAATGCCAGCGGTGTTTCCGGCCAGATAGACTTTCTCTCCTACCTCGATTTCGTCGATTTCGATTTTGGCACCAGCGGCTTTGATGATGTCGAGCGTGGCATCCATGATTTCGGGGCCGATGCCGTCCCCTTTGGCAACTGTAATTCGGGTCATTGTTATTAGACTTTTTGGTTTGACAGGGGCAAAGTTGAGGAGTTGTATTCATAAATTTTTATTTATATTTGTGATTAAATACATAAAATATTTTAATGAATTATACGCTCCACCAATTGCAAGTTTTCCTTAAAGTAACTCAGGCAGAGAGCGTTACTAAGGCAGCAGAAGAACTCCACCTGACTCAGCCCGCTGTCTCTATCCAGCTCAAAAATTTTCAGGATCAATTTGATATACCACTCACCGAGGTGGTGGGTCGTAAGCTTTACGTAACAGATTTTGGCAAAGAAATAGCCGAAGCCGCTGAAAATATTCTAAACGAAGTACATGCCATCAATTACAAAACACTGGCGTATCAGGGCCAGCTCAGCGGCAGGCTGAAAATATCAGTAGTTTCGACTGGAAAGTACATCATACCGTATTTTCTAGCGGGATTCCTTAAGGAACATGAGGGCATTGAACTTGCCCTCGACGTGACCAACAAAGCGCAGGTTATAGGTAGTTTAGAACGCAATGAGGTCGACTTTTCGCTGGTGTCAGTGCTCCCTGGCAATTTGCAGCTCGACTCCGAAGAGTTGATGCAGAATAAACTCTATCTGGTAGGCAACACCGACCAGAAATTCCCAAAAAAGTTCTATGATACTGTGATACTGGAAAAGCTACCGTTGATTTACCGCGAGCCAGGTTCAGGGACTCGCTATGTAATGGAGCGGTTTATCGATGAAAACGAATTACATGTTCGCAAAAAAATGGAACTGACCTCTAACGAAGCCGTGAAGCAGGCCGTCATTGCTGGGCTAGGCTACTCGATTATGCCATTGATTGGGATAAGGAGCGAGTTGAAGAACGGGAATTTACAGATCATTCCGGTGAAAGGTTTCCCCATTACGTCCACTTGGCGGATAATTTGGTTGAAAAAGAAAAAATTTTCAACCGTAGCCCATTCTTTTTTGAAATATCTACAAAAAGAAAAACTAACTATAATATCGAACAACTTCGGTGATTAAAAGCATGCACCCGAGTCTGGATATTCGTGAAATATGTACAGCTTCCTACCTGTAGAGAAGCATTCATTGGTTCCTCTATGCATAAAATTCTAATTACCGGTGCCACTGGGAGTGTGGGCATCGAGACGATCAAAGCTCTCAAGGGAATTGCACATGACAAAAATGTATTCGCCGGGGTGCGAGATATTGAAAAAGATCAAAAAAAATTAGCGGGCTATGCCTTAAATTTTACAAGATTTGATTTTGCCGACCCTGCGACCTTCAAGGAGGCACTAGCTGATTGCGACACGCTATTTCTTCTGCGCCCCCCCCCAACTAGCCAACATAAAGAAGTATTTCAAGCCATTCATCGAACAAGCAGTTAGTGCAGGAGTAAAACACGTCATATTCCTTTCTGTCCAAGGGGCGCTTGGTAACCGCTTCATTCCGCATCACAAGATTGAGAAACTTATTATGAAAAGTGGGATGGCTTATACCTTTTTACGTCCCGCTTATTTCATGCAAAATTTCACTACCACGCTGTATCACGATTTGACAACCAGAAGGCTGATATATTTGCCCGCCGACAATGCCAAATTCACGCTGATCGATGTTCGTGATATTGGAGAAGTTGCCGCACAAGCACTGGTCAATCCTACGAGATATGTCAATCAGGGTTATGATCTTACGAGTGAAAAACCACTTGACTTTCAGCAAATGGCCGAAAAACTCAGCCAAATATTGGGACAGAGGATA
>NZ_JBGSXF010000058.1:0-13117 GCF_041751555.1 Persicitalea sp.
TGAAAAATTATAGCCATCGGAGTAAAGCGGCAGAACGATTTTCTGTTTGTCTAACAAAAGTGGTTTAATGCGCGTCATCCAGCCGATGCTGCGCTTTGTGGGGTCGGTGGCGGCTTCGGCGATCATCTGGTCGTAGCGTGGCGCGTACTCTGCCCAGCCGATGGGGTGTTTCGGCAGGGCGTTCAGCTTAGCCTCGACTTCCGTGGCGAAAGTACTGTCTGGTTTGAGTAAAATATTATCCTGCCAATTCCAGACGGGTGCGCCTTCGCCACTAAAATCTGTGGAGGTACGGAGCCGCAGGATGGATTGTTCCCAACGATTGGCCTGAACCGCAATCCAAACCATGAACAACTTCTTCTCGTGATTCAGGAAAAGTACGGGGTTGCAGTCGGGCAAGTGGGGCGTATCGGCCATCACGAAAGGCTTACTCCATTCTTTACCTCCCTTCTTCAATCGTGCGCCCATGATGCGCACATCGTCGGCGTTGCGTTCGCCGCTGCCCTGAAACCAGGCGGCTAGTTGATCACCGTTGGGTAGTTCCACTAAGCTGCTGCCGTGGGTGTGGTCCTTCTGAACCGGGAAAATTAAGTTTTCGGAAATTTTGGGAGTTGGCGTCAGCTCAGGTTGTCCCCGCGAGGCAGCGGTCGCGGTCAGAACTAGCAATAGTATAAGGTATAGTTGCTTTCGCATGAAGACATCTCGTTCGGTTCTGAATAATTACTTCTTCCTGGTTGGATTAGGCTATCTCCGAGATAATAAAATCATAATAAACAAGACCTGAAAATTACCCTGAGATTATGAATTGGAAGGTTTGCGCAAATCGAAGATAGATTGACGCAAAATGCGACGTATGCTACTTTGGAAACTGGTAAATTTAGGTTCCTAAACAATAAATGGTCGGATAGTACTATTTTACTAGCTATTTATTCCTGAAAACCTATCGTAAACATAACCTTTCTCTATCATGAATCAGCCCAACGTAGTCCTGCTTCGCCAAGTGATTGATGGCAATCGAAACGCTTTTGGCCAACTGTACCAGTTTTACCACAAGCCCGCTTTGCGGTTTTGTATCACGCTGCTCAAAGATGAGGCAGAAGCCGAAAATGTCCTGCACGAGGTTTTTCTGAAAATCTGGGAAAAACGGGCGCAAATCAACCCCGCCCTAAATTTTAACTCCTATTTATTCACTTGTCTGCGCAACTACGCTTTCGATCACTTCAAGCGGATGGAAAAAGACCGCAAGTTGCGGGAACAGTACTTGCTCCAAATGACTTTGGCCCAGCCCGAGCAAGCGGAGGAGAAAAACGAACAATTTCAACTGCTCGACGAGGTGATCGCCAATCTTTCCGAAAAGCGTAAGCAGGTACTGTTGCTCAACGTTTACGAAGGCAAGTCTTACCAGGAGATTGCCGACGTGATGCATATCTCTACGAACACGGTGAAAAACCAATTGGTAAAAGCCCGTCAGATATTGCGCGATCAGTTTTCGGTAACCTTCGCCTGATCCCCTCTCCATATATTTTACGAAAAGAAAACATTGCTCCAGTAGTCCGTTTGTTCGAGTGTCTAGTATTATGTGTAAATCAGCATGATACAGCGGATGCCGAATGAAAGATCGCGCTATTTGATAGAAAGGCTTATCAGCAATTCCCTGTCGGAAATAGAGCTGAATGAGCTTATCGTGGTTATTGGACGCAATGAAATGGCCTCTGAATATTCCGCTATTTTGGAAAAATACTTTTACGGCTTGCTTACTCAAAATCAAGAATAAATATTCACCACTTAACTAAATCTGCTGCTATGAAAACAGGATTACTTCTTCATTTGAGGGCTGGCTTTGCCACCGCCCTGATGCTCGCGCTGAGCGCGACAGTGGCTTTGGCCACTGCCGAACGTGGCCCGGCCGAACGCGGCCCGGCCGAACGCACCGTACGAGGCACAATCACTTCGCAAGCCGACGGCTCCACCCTCGCGGGAGTCAATATTGTTTTGAAAGGCACCCAAACGGGTACTTCTTCCGATGCTTCGGGTAGTTATTCGTTATCGGTTCCCGACAACGGGGCCACGCTGGTCTTCTCTTTTATTGGTTACGAATCGCAGGAGGTGGCGGTAGGGAGCCGCTCCGTGATCAACATCGCCTTGACCGAAAGCGCCGCGAACCTGCAAGAGGTCGTCGTGACGGCTTTGGGGCTTAGTCGCGATAAACGCTCGCTGGGTTATTCTGTAGGCCAGGTGGACGGCAAAGACTTAAGCCGCGTGGCGCAGGAGAACGTGCTCAATGGCTTGGCCGGAAAAGTGCCGGGCGTGACGATCAGTTCCACGGGCGGCGCGGGCTCGTCGGTGAGTATGGTCATTCGCGGGGCAACCTCGCTGAGCAACGACAATCAGCCGCTGTTCGTGGTAGATGGCGTGCCCATTGCCAATACCCTGAACAACATCAGCCAGGTAGGCCGCGACAACCGCGTGGACTACGGTAACGCCATCGCCGACCTGAATCCCAACGACATCGAGAGCGTCTCGATTCTGAAAGGTCCGAGCGCTGCTGCTCTGTACGGCTCACGGGCCGGTAATGGCGTAGTGCTGATTACCACCAAGAGCGGTTCGGGTGCCAAGAAAATGACGGTCAATATCACGTCGAATACCGTCTTCGACAAGCCGTTCAAATATTTGAAAATGCACTCGAAGTTCGCGACGGGCATTCTGCCCTTCACGCCCACCAATAACCCGTATCCGGGCGGGGTTCTTTATATTGATGAGGGTTCAGCCGGGGGCGTCGGCCCTGAACTGGATAAGGGCTACAAGGCGATTCAGTGGAATAGCCCGCTGGATGACAACGGCAAACCGATCCCGACCGAACTTGTTTCACATCCCAACAATGTGCGCAACTTCGTGCAGACGGGCATCACCACCACCAACGGCTTATCCATTGCTAACAACGGCGAAAAGGTCACGTACCGACTTTCGTATTCCAATATGCAGAACCGGGGGATTATTCCGAATTCCGATCTTTTCAAGAATAATTTGGGGCTCAATTCCACTTTGAAGATGAGCGACAAACTCAGCTTGAACACTGTGGTGAACCTGAGCCGCACCAACTCCAACAACCGTCCGGCGGGCAACCGGGGTAGTAATCCCATGCAGTGGGCCTACGCAGTTTCGCCGCACATCGACATCCGCGAACTGCGCAATTACTGGGTACCCGGACAAGAAGGCATCCAGCAGCGATCACAGGCACCCGGCGAATACAACAACCCTTACTTTCTGGCCTACGAGGTCAACAACGGTTTTGTGCGTGACCGCATTTATGGTAACGTCAAAGCCGACTACCAGATCACGCCGGAATTCAGCCTAATGGGACGCTTCTCACTCGATACCTACAACGAGCAGCGCGAAACCAAGATCGGCAACAGTTATACGCTCGAACCACGCGGTGCCTACGGAATCATCGACCTCCAGCAGTTTGAGCGCAATACCGACGTGCTGGCAACTTATGCCAAAGACCTGAACGATTTCAGCCTGTCGGTGTCGGGGGGAGGTAACATCCGCTACCAAACGAGTTCGAACGTAAGCACTGCGACCAGAGCCCGCACGGGGCTGGTCATTCCGGGGCTTTTCACCTTGGGAAATATCGCGCAGTCTGACCTGGATTTCAGCAGCTACCAGTCGCAACGCGCCATTTATAGCGTGTACGGATTGGCTAATTTTGGGTATAAAGACATGATTTATCTGGACGTGACCGCCCGGAACGACTGGTCGAGTACGCTGCCCAAAGCCAACCGCTCTTACTTCTATCCCTCGGCCTCGATGAGTATTCTGCTCAGCGAAATGCTGCCCTCTTCCAATACCCTCAACCTGCTAAAATTACGCGGCGGAATAGCGCAGGTGGGTAACGATACTCAGCCCTACGCGCTGCTGAATACGCTCGGAAATGCGGAAGCCTGGGGGGGCGTTACTCGACTTTCGAAGTCAGGAAATATTTTATTGCCTGACCTGAAGCCCGAGATTGCCACTTCTTATGAATTCGGCCTGGATGCAGCCATGTTCCGCAATCGGCTGCGCTTTGCGGCCACCTATTACATGGTAGAGAACCGCAACCAGATTATCCCCACGCTGCTGCCTCCTTCGTCCGGTTTCTCGACCAAGAACATCAACGCCGGATTGCTCGTCAGCAAGGGCATCGAGCTGTCTTTGGGCGGCACGCCCATCGAGAAGAACGGCTGGCGGTTAGACATCAATACCAACCTGACCCGCAATCGGACCCGGATCATCGAATTGGCCGACAACCTGCCCTTCTATACTTTATGGACTGATGCCAAGGGCGGGGCCTGGACCTACGTGGGCGACGAAATCGGCGACATTTACGACTCCGAACTTATTACCGTAAAAGACGCCAGCTCGCCCTACTTCGGCTGGCCGATTCTGGACGATGAAGGTTCCTGGCAGGATATCCGGTCTTCGAATACCCGCAATAAGATCGGAAACTTCAACCCTGATTTTATCCTGGGCGGTCAGGTTTCGCTTGCCTATAAGGCATTTAGCCTGAATATGTCGTTCGATTGGCGTAAGGGCGGCAACTTTGTGTCGCAGACCTACCGCTACGGCGAGTCGGATTTGCGGACGCAACGTTTCCTGGACAACCTGATCAACCCGAACGGCTTGTCGGGCGACGCGTTGGCCAACTACCTGAAAGAAAACCAGGACAAACTGATCAAAGTCACGGAAAACGCCAAGTACAATATCGTGGGCGGACCAACCGAAGAATACGGCGGCTTTCCGTTCAAGTACGGCGGCAATACCTACGCCTACGCGGTGTTCAATCCGGGCGTGATAGCGCAGTACAATTCCGAAGGCGAGATCGTGGGCTATACCGAAAACCTCGGCGGTCCCGGTACCAAGTACATTCCCTACGGCGACAACTACCCGTGGAGCTTTACCCGCGCGGCTACCTTCGACGCGGATTTTATAAAGCTGCGGGAAGTTTCGCTGGCCTACAACCTGCCCCCGGCTTTTACCAAAAAGTTGAAAATGCAAAATGCCAGTGTCTCGCTGTACAGCCGGAATATCATCCTCTGGACCAAAGCCAAAATCGGTATCGACCCCGAGATGGCTTTCCAGCAGGAATCAGGCGCGCAGGCCGGAACACAGTTCAAGCAAGGCATTGAGCGCTACAACGTGATCCCCTGGATGATGCCCATCGGCGTACGGCTTAATATGACATTTTAAATTATTGACGTTGGACATTGGACATTGGAATTTAGATTTCTTTTCAGTCCAAAAGCAAACTGGTCCAGCATTCAAAGCCCAACGTCCAAAATCCCATATGTTATGAAACCATTCAACAAAAAGTACCTCGTCTACCTCGTTGTGCTGACCTCGTTCTTCTCTTGCAAGGACTTGACGGAACTCAACGAAAACCCCAATGGCGTACAATCGGATCTGGTGAATCCTAACCTGATCCTGCCCACCGTGCTAACCGAAGCGGCCAAGGACTACCTCGACCTTGGTTACCAGAATATCGCGGGTGTAGTGCAGCACACCCAGAAGGATGCCTGGTCGGGTAGCCACAACGGCTACGACTGGTCGGATCAAAACTGGGGCGGTTACTATGGCGTCCTGCGTAATAATGATCTGCTGTACCAGCGCGCTGGTGAAACTAATTTTGAGTTTCACCAGGGGGTTGCGCTGGTGATGCGGGCCTTCGAGTTTGGTCTGATTACCGACCTTTGGGGCGATGCGCCCTACACCATTGCGCTCAAGGCGGAAGCAGGTGGGGCCGAGAACCTCACGCCGGCCTTCGATAGTCAGGAAACGATTTACCGGGGGATTTTGGCCGATTTGGAAAAGGCCAATACGATGCTTTCCAAACCAAAGGGAAGTTATTCGGAGCTTCCTAAATCGGGAGGGCTACCCGCCGACGTTTACTTCAATGGCGATCCGAAGGGTTGGCAGAAATTTGCCAATTCGCTGGCGCTGCGCTACTTTCTGCGCATCTCGGACAAACTACCTGACGTGGCGAAGGCAGGCATGACGAAGATAATTTCCGACCCGGCCAAGTATCCTATCATCACTAAAAATACCGAGGACGTCACGATGAGCTTCCCCGGCACGAGCGGGGCTACCTCCTGGCCCGCCAACACCGTCTATGACGCCAGCGGCAGCAACTATCGCCGCATCAAGATGGCCGCCACGCTGGTCGAGTCGCTGCAAGCCAAGAATGATCCGCGCCTGGGCATCTGGGCCAACAAGATCGAAGTACCCCTGGTGGTGGACGCCACGCTCCCCGCCGGAACCGATAAAATCGTGAACGGCAAGCGAATGCTCTCGCCCGACAAAGTTGGCAAGGAAATAATCGACACCGATCCCGAGTACGTCGGATTGCCCACCAGCTTTTCGGCTCTGCCCTCGGCTTACAATCTTAACCCCACGCCGGGACAGCTGTCGTTCAATCCGCACGTTTCATTCCTGAACGACCGCTACAAGGCTGCCACCGGCCCACTGTTGAAAGCACGGCTGATCTCGGCCGCCGAGGTGCATTTCATTCTGGCCGAAGCCGCGATGAAAGGGTGGATTACCGCCGATGCCAAAATGCACTACCAGATGGGTATCGAAAACTCCCTGAAAACCTGGACCGTCGGCGACAAGTACGCCACCTACATCGCGCAGAAAGATGTGGCTTACGATGGCACTTTAAAGCAAATCATGGAGCAGAAATGGATCGCCAGTTGGACGGCTGCCACCGAAGCCTGGTTCGATTTCCGCCGCACCGGGCTGCCCGCCCTGAAAGCCGGGCCCGTAGCCAAGCGAGAAGTGCTTCCCGTGCGTTTTTACTACGCCCAGGTCGAGCTAAACACGAACACGACCAACGCCGATGCCGCCCTTGGCAAACTGGAAGTAACAAAGTACTCCCAGGCCGATAATAAAAACAGTGCGTGGTCGAAACCGTGGCTGATTCAAGGCACGGGCAAACCCTGGTAATTCGATAGGTTAGTTTTTAAATGGGCGGGAGGTTTTCTCCTGCCCGTTTTTGTAAAAATTCATGCTAAAAAAACTCACTTTCTTACTCCTGCTGGTTTTCTCTGGAATCAGTGTCACCCACGCCCAAAGCTTCCGCGCGGGCGCGGCCAAGCGCATTATTACGCCCGATCCTCTGCTACCCGTTTCAGGCGGCATCGGTACGCCAAAGAAAACGGTGGAGAAGAACGGCGATTTGTTCGTTCGGGCGATGGTGTTGGAAAAAGGAGAAACGCGCGTGGCTTTCGTAAGCATCGACAATCTTGGTTGGCCTTCCGTTTTGGGTGATAAATCGCGGGCGCTGGTGAAGGGCGTAAAGCCGGAGAATATCCTCATCGCCGCCACGCACACGCATTCTGCGCCAGACGCCTACGGCTTTCCGAATGAGAAAGGCGAGTCTATCGCCGACATGAAGTACCTGGATTGGTGTGTTCAACAAATCGCCGATGCGATCAACGAAGCCGTTCAGAAATTGGAACCCGCCTCTTTGAAAGTGACTACGGGGGAAGCCGAGGGTAAAATTGCCTACAACTACTACGCGCCCCGGCTCTACGATCCGCGTTGCGGAGTTATTCAGGCTACAAGTACCCGCAGTGGGAAAACTATCGCGACGCTCGTCAACTATGCCGTGCATCCCGAAGTACTGGGCTCGGAACAAGGCATTCTCAGCCCGGATTTGTGCGGCCCACTTTATGACCGCGTCGAGGCAAAAGCGGGCGGTATAGCCCTGTTTATGAACGGGGCGCAGGGAGGCATGGTCACCGCCGACGTGCGATTGGACAATGACAAGGAGGCCAATACCTGGGAGGAGTGCCATCGCATTGGCGAACTACTAGCCGACGAGGCACTGCGGATTGTTTCTGACGCTCCTGTTCTCGAAAATCCAAACCTCTACTGCACCTCCCGCCGCGTCGAGTTTCCCATCGAGTCGGACATGATGAAGTTTATTTTGACAAAATCGCCTCTAAACTACCATTTTGAAAAGAAAGATACGGTTAGCGCCCAGGTAAATCTTGTCAATATTGGTCCGGCTCAGATCCTGACCATTCCGGGCGAAGCTTTGCCCAACATTGGCTACTACGTGAAGCGTAAAATGCCGACCAAACACGCTTTTCTGTTTGGGCTAACCAACGACGCCTTTGGCTACATGCTCACTAAGGTCGATTTTAATAGTTTTGAGCGGTACAATTACGTAAGCCGCACCAGTTTGGGAGAAATGACCGGGGAGATTTACATGGAAAATGCCTTGAAGTTGGTAGCGGAGAGTCCAAAACCGGAGTAGTACTTAGGTAGTCGGGCTTCGGCTACGCTCAGCCTGACAAGTGTACGCTCAGCCTGACAAGTGTACGCTCAGCCTGACAAGTGTACGCTCAGCCTGACAAGCTTACGGGCATTTATTTTTAAAATTAGCGAAATTGTTTTTATGAAAAAGATTACCACCGCATTACTCTTCATTTTCTGCCTGCCCGTCTTAGCGCAGGAAAACATCACACCGTCAACCGCACTGGATGCCTACCTCAAAAACGGCGATAAATCCTACGCATGGTCGGTGCGGGACTCTTTCCAGATAGCCACGGTGAAGGGCTATAACCTTTATCTTACTTCCCAGAAATGGCATCAATACACTTGGCGGCATCAGTTGACGGTGCTGGTACCTTCCGAAGTCGAACATGATGGTGCCTTGTTGTTCATCACGGGTGGCTCCAACAAAGATGAGGTACCTAATTGGAAGAAAAACGACGACGGAACAATCATCAGTATTGGGAAAATAGCCATCGAGAACAAGGCGATTACTGCCGTGCTGTGGCAAACGCCCAACCAACCGCTCTTCGATGGCCGCAAGGAAGATGAGATCATTTCCTACACGCTCCATCAGTTCAAACAAGATGGCGACTACTCCTGGCCGTTGCTGTTTCCAATGGTCAAAAGTGCGGTGCGGAGTATGGACGCCATTCAAGATTTTGCCAAAAACACTTTGAAAAAGCCCGTCGAGCGCTTCGTGGTGTCGGGTGCTTCCAAGCGCGGCTGGACTACCTGGCTGACTGGCTCACAGGACAAGCGCGTAGCGGCTATCGGGCCGATGGTAATAGACATGCTGAACATGGCAGTCAACATCAACTACCACCTCACGGCCTGGGGCGACTACAGCGTCGAGATTCAGGACTACGTGGATTTGGGCATTCCCCAAAGTATGGAGAGTGAAGAGGGCCGCGCCCTGGCTACTATGATCGATCCCTATTCTTATCGCAAGATGCTCACGATGCCGAAGATGATTTTCATCGGCACCAACGACCCCTACTGGCCTGCAGATGCCATTAAGAACTACTACGACAGCATTCCTGGCAAGAATTTAATTAACTACACACCCAATGCGGGCCATGATCTGGGCGGCGGAAAACAGGCGCTCAAAAGTCTGAGCGCGTTTTTCGGAACTACCCTGCAAAACAAACCTTACCCTGAATGCAGTTGGGCGTTTTCAAAAAAAGGCAATGACATTGCCCTCCAAATAAAAGCCAGCCCCGACCCATTGCTTGACGCGATCGTCTGGTCGGCAGATTCGCCAGATCGAGATTTTCGAGACAATGAGTTCACCAGTTCCAGCCTGGGAATCACGCATAATCAAAATGTCTTGGCTACCATTCCCTTGCCTAAAACTGGCTTCAAGGCTTTTTATGTCGATTTGAAATACCAATCGCCCAACGGCGGCAGCTACACGGTAAGTACCCGGATGTTCGTAAGCGATGCCTCGGGCGTATTGTAGAGACGCGATTTATCGCGTCTAGCGGCGAATGGGCAAAGCAGCAAAGGCACAAAGGCACAAAGGCACAAAGCGACAAAGTAATCTTGCGCCCGGCCAAACAATCGCACAGGCAGCCTCGTAAACTCTAAACAACTAAACCATTTTGCTAAAAACACTCCTGCCCCTCCTCCTTCTCGCCATCAACGTCAGCGGCCAATCGCCCCGCGCCACGGCGTTAGCCCAGCGGCTGGCCCTTGACGCTAAAATCGACCAAAAGCTCCTCTTCCCTACCGCCGTACCCGATCGGGTGATTATGAACCTGACCGAAATGCCCGAAACTTCCGTGGCAATCAACTGGCGCACCGACCTCACGCAGAAACTAGGAGAGGTGCAATGGGCGATGGCAACGGACGGGCCGGAGTTCTTGCAAAAGGTCAATAAAATTGCGGCTACCACCGAATTTCTTTCGGTTGAGAATGGTGAGGCAAAGATCGAAGCCAACTACCATTCGGCCCGAATAGTGGGCTTAGAGCCAGAGCAAACGTACGTTTACCAGGTAGGCTTCGGCGATCATTGGAGTGAATGGCATCAGTTCAAAATGCCCGCCTCCGGGAAGGCGTTGTCGTTCGTGTATTTTGGCGACGCCCAAAACGATGTGAAATCCATGTGGTCGCGGGTGGTGCGGGAATCTTACAAGAAAATGCCGCAGGTAGATTTCATGCTCCACGCAGGCGACCTCATCAACCGTTCCAATGCGGACATCGAGTGGGGTGAGTGGTTTTACGCCGGGTCGTTCATCCATGCCACCGTTCCCAGCCTGATGACGCCCGGTAATCACGAATACGCCAGTGGCGTGATTCTATCGCCGCAGTGGAAAAAGCAGTTTAATCTGCCCACTAACGGCCCGAAGGGTCTGGAAGAAACCTGTTACCAGATCAATTATAAAGATTTAAAGGTAGTTTCATTGGACGCCGAGCAGATCGACGAGTCCAGGCATTTCGCCGCGCAGCAAGCCGCCTGGCTGGATTCCATCCTGACCGACGACCCGCGTCCCTGGACAGTCGTGACGCTGCACTACCCGTTTTACTCCACCAAACCCAACCGCGACAACCCCAGGCTTCGCGCGCAGTTTAAGCCCATCATCGACAAGCACCGCGTGGACTTAGTACTTCAAGGCCACGACCACGCCTACGGGCGCGGCAGCGTCGCCAACGCGCCGCTTTCCACGAGCAGCCGTAAGACTTCTTCCGCAACGGTCTATGTCGTGTCGGTTTCCGGGCCGAAGATGTACGATATTTCCAATGATCCCTGGATGGATCGCCGCGCCAGCAATACGCAACTGTTTCAGCTTATTTCGCTGGAAGGAAAGGAGTTGCTGTACCAGGCATTCACCGCCACAGGCGAGTTGTACGATTCTTTTCTTTTAGAAAAAGGAAAAGACGGTACGAATAAGTTGACGAATAAGATTCCAGCGAAGGCAGAGCGGGTGAAGTGATTCCTGAGCAAATAGCCCCCAATCCCCTGATTCCAGTATTTCTCGAAGGACACCCATCCCAAACCCTCGACCATGCAATCCAACATCCTGACCGAAGTCTTCCTGCCGCTTGCCCTGGCGATCATTATGCTCGGCATGGGGCTGTCGCTGGTAGTCGATGATTTCAAGCGCATTCTTTTTTATCCCAAAGCTATTTCCGTCGGGATACTCAATCAAATTGTCTTGCTGCCGTTGGCCGCTTTTGCGGTGATTGCCTTACTCGGAATCGAAGCAGAGTTGGCGGTAGGTTTGGTCATTTTGTCGGCTTGTCCCGGTGGACCTACTTCCAATCTGATTTCACACCTTGCCAAAGGCGATACGGCCTTGTCTATTTCCCTGACGGTCTTGTCCAGTCTGATCACCGTATTCACAATTCCGTTTTTGGTCAACTACGCCATCGTTGAATTCATACCCGGCGGTGAGCAGCAGCCTTTGCCGGTTTTCAAGACGATTATCTCGGTACTGCTTATTACGCTGATTCCAGTAGCCATCGGGATGCTGATTCGGAAACGCAAACCAAACCTTGCCCAAAAACTTGACCGCCCGGTGAAAATACTTTCGGCGGTTTTTCTTTTCGTTATCATCGCGGGAGCTCTATTTAAGGAAAAAGAAAACATGGTTGGCTTTTTTCAACTGATTGGTCCCGCCGCTTTGCTTCTCAACCTGCTCACGATGGCCGTTGGCTTCGGTACTTCGCGCCTAACCAACCATAGCCTCAAACAGAGCCTGACGATCGCCATTGAGGCAGGCATTCAAAACGGTACCTTGGGCATCGCCATTGCAACTACCCTGCTGAACAACGCCGCCATGTCTATCCCGGCGGCTATTTACAGTCTGCTGATGTTTGTGACCTCCGCTGGAATCATCTGGTGGGGGAACAGGGCGATTTCGGATTAGCAATTTGTATTGAAAGGGGAGAAAATGCGAAGTGCTTTCTTTGTTTTGATAACTATGAAAGCCAACCTACCTACCAATTATTTGCTGCGTTGCTGGAAGAACTATATTACTCTGCTTCTTGCCACCTGCTTCGCCCACCAACTTTTTGCCAAAGTACCTTCGCAAAGTACCCCTATCGAAGACGAAACTACCCTCTTGCTCTCCCGGCTAAACCTGGATACTCCCGGCCTGGAAAAAGTCAGGGCGGCAGCCAATGAACCAACCAATGCGGCAGCCGAACTACTAGCGTACTACCGCAACCGTACGCACGTCAAACATCTGGTTGAACGCAAAACTACCTCTGGAACTTCGGACCAGATAGCTACAAAAAAAGACATTCAGGTCGCCAACGACGCCCTCAAACATATATTCGTAGGGCAACCTGCCTACCCATCACACTTTTGTGGGGAAGATATCGACTGGTCGACCAACCCCTATCCCGACAAAGAATGGGTGTGGCAGTTGAATCGTATGAGTTTTTGGGAAGCGATGGCACAGGCGTACCGACAGACTGGGGACGAGAAATACGCCAAAGAATGGGGGAAACAATTGGTAGATTGGACCAGGAAGAATCCGCGTGACGCGGATCATGCCTACGCCTGGCGATCTATTGAAGCGGGCATCCGTGGGTATCGCTGGACTAAGCTTTTCCAGTACTTCGTAGATTCACCCGGCTTCACGCCCGAGGTGCTCGTGGCCTATCTCAATAGCTGCTATGAGCACGCAAACTACCTGATGACCAAGTACTCCAAAGGCAGCAATTGGGCCTTGATGGAAGCCGAAGGAATGGCCTTCATCGCGATGACTTTCCCGGAATTCAGGCAAGCCAATGCTTGGAACGAGGAGGCTGTTTCGCGGTTGAATCGAGAGATTACCAATCAAGTCTACACCGATGG
>NZ_JBGSXF010000059.1:0-2492 GCF_041751555.1 Persicitalea sp.
AGCCGCAGCCCCAAAGTAGAAAAGTTACCAGTAGATAAACAGAGATTTGGGAAGTACTTTTCACAGGAGGGCGGTTTGGACTTGTCAGATAAGTTGCAGGAAATTGTTCAATACAATCTAAAAGGATAGGAATGGGGCAAAATACTACCGCATTGTTCCGTAGCGGGTGAATTTCTTGCCATAAAAGTGTTTGGAATGTTCGCCTTTTTGCTAACCTTTACTTCTCAAACAAAAAAATGCTGTCTATGCCGACCCCTACTACTCTTAACACCCCTTGGGTTGAATCGCCCTTCTTTGAACAGGAAATAGATCAGGCGCGCCTCGATCCAGAAACCGAAGGCCTTGCTCGCCGTTACGCTGAGGAAGGCTACGTAGTTTTTGATCCGCAGATTGACGGAGCCACCATAGACGCCGTCGTGCAAGGGCTGAAACCCCGCTTCGAGGCTGATCAGACCAACCGCATTCAGGACGCCTGGGAATATAACGAGGCTGTTAAGAAAATTGCCGCCGCGCCGCGGGTGCTGGAAGTTCTCAAAACGCTTTACGGCCGGGAGCCGATTCCGTTTCAGACCTTGAATTTCAGCACGGGTAGCCAGCAGCGGACGCACAGCGATTCTATCCACTTCAATTCCATCCCCGAGCGGTTCATGTGCGGGGTGTGGGTGGCGCTGGAAGATGTTCACGATGGCAACGGGCCGCTGCACTACTACCCCAAGAGCCACAAACTACCCTTCTACGACCTTTCCATTCTAGGATTGAAAGGCTCGAACAGCACTTCCATCGAGGAAATGCTGAACAAGTACTACACCCGCTACGAAGACTTCATCGCCGAACTGGTGGAGAAAAAGAAGCTGGACAAGAAAGTACTGAACATCAAAAAGGGGCAGGCGCTGATCTGGTCGTCGAACCTGCTGCACGGCGGCGAGCCGATCACGCAAACCGGTAGCACCCGCTTCACGCAGGTGAACCACTATTACTTCGAAGGCTGCGCCTATTACCGCCCTATGATCACGGACATGGCCATCGAGCGCATTTCCATCCAAAAAGTCGTCAACATCGCCACTGGAAAGGAAGTAAAAAGCAAGTACCTCGATAAAGACATCGACCACGTCGGCTATTCTTACAAGCTGTACTTGCCCTCGGGGCTGATGCGCTCCCTGATTCCGCCGGGGGTGCGGAAATGGGTGAAGGGGTTGAGGGGTTAATGGCGAATCAGCGGTCTTAAATCCGCCTCGTATACCTGCCCCTCCCGGTCGGAAGCAAGAATAATCCAGGGAACGCCCAGTGGGTAAGGCTTTTTGGGCCCTGTGACGTCGTTGATGCGGTTGTTTTCATCCCAGCCAGCGGTGTAGGGAGCGATGACGACCTTTTCATTTTTCACAATTTCGGTTTGCGTGGTATCGATCTGCCCAAAAACGATCTTGCCCAGATTAGGCTGCTTATTATGGTAAATGGTATGACCTGTCAAGACAATCTCGGGGTCTTCCGTCGCGACCACGATGGGACGGCTCGGCAAATCGGGCGGGGCAAGTACCGCGTAGGGGTAGTTGCGCCATTCTCCTTTTGGAGAACGCACCCGAAGTACCAGTTGCGGCTTTCCCACTTCGTCCAGACTGTTTTTGGTGGCGACCCAAAGCGTTCCGTCGGGGGCGAGGGCGGTGTTGAGGTGATCGTCCGCCGTGGCGTTTCCGGCTTCGATCGTAGTGGCTTCATTCCACTCATTGACAGGGCTTCCTGTTTTGTGAATTCTGATATTGACAGTTTCCTGGATCTGATTCGACCAGATCACGCCCACCCCATCGGGAAGTTCGGTAATTACGCAAATGTCGTCCTTGTCCAGCCCTTCGGCCAGGAGATACGGACTTGACCAACGCTTCGCTTTAGCCAAATTATTCCATACGTAAACTTTTTCATCGGCGACCGCCGCGACCCACCAGCTACCGTTTTGCGCCTTTGCGATGGTAGCGGTTTCTATCGGGTAGTCTGACGAAGGCGGACGCAGCGTCGCCAGTATGCTGGTTTTCCACTTTACTTTCTCAGGCGTACCTTTTTTCTCGATCCGAAAAACCGTCAAAAATTCTGGATCGACTCCAACGGCTGTTATCTTGCCTTTCTCACCCCATACATCTGCGCGTCCCGGTACTCCTTTGAGCTGGGCAGCTATCTCCGGGTGTTCAGTCCATCCCGCGGCAGAACGTTGCCACAATGATGGTCCCGTGGATTTGGGTAGCAAAGCCCACCAACTACCTTCCGTGTAACACAGCTTAGACTGTGGTTTGTCGGCGGTGGGTGATGGTACATCCACCCGGATTACGGGTTGTGTGGAATGAGCGGGCATCTGTTGGTTTTGGGCCAATAATAAGTTCACCTTCATTAGAGTACAGGCAAATCCTATCAGAAACCTTAGTTTTTTGTTCATGCGCAAAAAAGCTCGCACCGGAACTACTGGCGCGAGCGATAATTAAAGTACTTGGTTCATCTAAAGATTCCGC
>NZ_JBGSXF010000060.1:0-18274 GCF_041751555.1 Persicitalea sp.
CGGGCAAGGCCGTGGCGGTGAGCAACGGTTCCTGGGGTATTGTGGAAGCGAAAACGGGGCAGGCTTTTCCAGAGAGAGATTTTGCACCGATTCAAATTCCAATACCCAAAAACGGCAAAGTCGTGGCGACGCTGGCCTTGATTGAAGTGGACGACTACGCCAAGGCGCAAAAGACGCTGGCGTCGATTCGCAAGTACCAGGATTTTATCAAAATCCCGGCGGCGCTGGCCGAACTGGCCGATGTCGCGCTGACGCCTTTAAAGTACCTCTCGCTCGGATTGTCGGCGGCGGGCGTGGGTTTCCAACTCGCCGACCGCCTCGATGACGATGATATCCTCGGCCAAAACAGCACCGTACTCAGCTACCAGAAAGCGTTGACTAACCCACTGGTGAAAGTACCGCTCACTTTCAAAGCCACACACCTGAAAAGCAATTTCCACTACGAGCTAACCTACGATCTGAGGAGCCAAACAATACGCATTAATTCCCGCGCTAAACCCAAATCCTAACAAATCGCTTTCTTCCCGCCCCGAAAGCCCTTAACTTTGGCGTTTGGGACAATATTTTGACGTAGCCCATGTTTATTTCGGGTGATTGATTGAATAGTTTACGTGAAATTCAACCACGCTGACTAGGTTAATTTCGGAGAGAAACATTCTCCCATTCACTAATTCACTAATTCAAACTAGATGTATAAACATCTCTGGTTCGCACTATCGATAGCGCTAACCTTCTTCGCTTCCTGCAAAACTACCGCACCCCCCAAGCAGACGCCTCCCCCCGCCCCCAAAGAACCCGTGCTGGTTCAGATCGGTGATGAGTCGTTTAGCCCGGATGCTTTCTTTCAGTCTTTTACAAAGAACCGTTTTTCGGCGGACTCGGCTAAATCGTTGAGCGCGGCGGAGTACTTCGACGTTTATACCAATACAAAACTCAAGCTGCTGGGCGCCGAAGCGCAGGGCCGCGATACGACCAGCGATTTCAAGGAAGAAATTGCATCCTACCGCGAGCAGTTGGCCGCTCCCTACCTAACCGACAAGGAACTCGTAGCTGACATGACGCAGGAAGCTTACAACCGTCTCAAACAAGAGGTTAGGGTTGCTCACATCCTGGTGGCGGTGCCGGAAGAAGCTTCGCCCGCCGATACGCTCTCAGCCCACACAGCCGCCATGGCCATGCGGGGACGGTTGCTGGAAGGCTCGGACTTTAGCGACATGGCGGAGAAATTTTCCAAAGATGCCACGGCCAAAGATAATAAGGGTGATTTGGGGTACTTTACAGCCTTCCAGACGGTCTATCCGTTTGAAAATGCCGCCTACCTCACGCCCGTTGGGCAGATTTCGGAACCCGTGCGGACGAAGTTTGGCTACCACCTCATCAAAGTCCTCGACCGTCGGCCCACGCGTGGGAAGCTGCGGGTGGCGCACATAATGATTCAGTCGAAGCCGAATGCACCCGCTACCCAAGAGAAGGAAGCTGAACAGCGGATCAAGGACGCTTACACCCGCCTGGATAAAGGCGAAGCCTGGGAAAAAATCGTACAGGTGTATTCCGATGATTTTGAATCGAAGCAGTCGGGTGGCTTGCTGCCTATTTTTGGCGTGGGCGAGATGATGCCTAATTTTGAGAAAGCCGCCTACGGTTTAGTCCAGGTTGGCGAGTATTCCAAACCCGTCGAGACGTCCTATGGCTGGCACATCATACGGCTGGTCGAGAAGCGTCCGCTGGAGTCTTACGAGGTAATGGAGCCGTCTTTGAAGCAAAAGGTAATGACCGACAGCCGGGGCGAGACGATCAGGAAAGCTTTTACCGATCGTCTGCGCCAAGAATACGAAATCAGCGAAAACCCGGATGCGTGGAGTGAGATGCTGGAACTGGCCGACAGCACGCTGCTCGCGGGCAAGTGGAAACTACCCGAAACCTTCTCGGCGGATGTAGAAAACCCGATGCTTTTTACGATCGAGAAAGTAGCCGCTACTAGCAAGGACTTCCTGGAATACACCAAAAGCCATCTGAAACCACGCCCAGGTGAAGCTGATCCAAAAATTGTTTTGCGTGCTTATTACAACGATTTCCTCAACAAACGACTCCTGCAATACGAGCGGGACAACCTGGAAAAGAAATATCCCGAATTTAAGGTACTAATGAAGGATATTCGTGAGGGCGTGTTACTGTCGCAAGTGATGGAAGAACGGGTTTGGCAGCGCTCGCTGGACGATTCGCTGGGGCAAGTAAAGTTGTACGAAAAAAACATTGACCAGCACAAGTACCCCGCACGGGCATTGGCGACGGTCGTGGAAGCCAAAGACACGGCAACTTTGAACCAAGTGATGCGCACTTTGGCTGAACCACCCTACCCTTTGCGGTTGAAAGGCGAGGAAATATTATTCCAGGATAATAAAACTGATCTATCGGCGGCGCAGTTGAACACACTGTACTTGCTGGGGGCTACGATGAAGAAAAACCCCGATTTTGTGGTGGAAGTCGCCGGGGCACGCACCGCCGAAGAAGCCGACACCGTGTCGGCGGCGCGAATCAATCGCGTGGTGCGCTACCTCAACGGGCAGGGCATCCCGATTACGCGGATTATGGAAAAAGATTACGGCTCATTTAGTCCCGTGCCGAACGCCGATCGCAACCGCCGCGTAAGTTTTCAGTTTTTTAGTCGTTCCAGAAAGGACTTGGAACGCGCTATGAACCTCGACGTGCCCGGCAACGTTAAAATCGGCAACGGTTATTTCGCTCAGGATCATCCCTATTTTCAGAAGGCTGACTGGCAAGTCGGGAAGCAAACCATCGAACTACCCGGCGGAAAAGTCGCGATGATCGAAGTGGAAAAAATCGAGGAGCCGCGTAACAAAACCTTTGCCGAAGCACGGGGCTCGGTCATCAATGCCTACCAGCGGATTCTTGAAAAACAATGGCTGGATTCGTTGAAAGAAACGTACCCTGTGAAAGTGAATAAGGAAGAATTAAACAAACTGACCAGGTAGGGTCGGACAGCCGCTGCTGCGAACCAATGTGTCCGCCCTGCTGGCGCCAGCCACTGGAATAACAACAAGGTGTACAGCGTACTGGGCACCACGAGTTTGTCCGCAGGCTACCGCACATTGGGCGAACACATGGGTTCGCCCTTACAAGAAAAAACTTTAACTATGAAAATAACAACCACTTTTCTCCGTAACGCTCTCATCCTGGCGTTTGGCCTGATTTCGACGCTAAGCTTTGGCCAAGGTGAGAATGGCGTCAGTGTGGACAAGATCATTGCCCGCGTGGACAATTACTACATCCTGCGCTCCGAACTGGAAGAGCTTTTTCAAAGCTATAAGGCCGAAGGTCAGCGGATGCCCGAGCGTTGTCAACTGCTGGAATCGCTGATCATCAATAAAATGCTTCTGGCCAAAGCCGAAATCGACTCCGTAACGGTGGAGGAAGGTCGCGTAGATGAGCAGCTCGACGGGCGGATGAACTACATGATTCAGCGCTTCGGTTCTGAGAAAAACATTATGGAAGCCTACGGCAAGAGCATCAACGAACTTAAAACCGAATTGCGCTCGCAGGTGAAAGACCAGGCGATCGTCGAGACGATGCAACAGAAAATTGCCGGGGATGTCAAGATTACCCCCAGCGATGTGCGCAAGTTTTTTAACACTATTCCCAAGGACAGCCTGCCCTACATCCCCGCCGAAGTGGAGGTGGGACAAATCGTGCGCGTGGCTTCGGTGACGCAGGAACAAAAGGACAAACTCCGCAACCAACTTCTGGACATTAAGAAAAAGGCCGAGGCTGGCGAAGACTTTGCGATGCTGGCGCAGATATATTCCGAAGACCTCGGCTCAGCCAAGAATGGCGGCGACCTGGGCTTTGCCAAGCGTGGCGCGATGGTACCGGAATTCGAGGGTGCGGCCCTGGCCATGAAACCCAACGAAATCTCAGACATCGTGGAAAGTCAGTTTGGTTTTCACCTAATCCAACTTTTGGAAACGCGAGGGGCCGAGTACCACGCCCGGCACGTACTGCTGCGGCCCGACTACAATCGCGGTACCGACGTGACGGAAGCGACCCGCTACCTCGACAGCCTGCACGTACTTATCAAAATCGATACGTTAAGCTTCGCCGAAGCGGCCAAAAACGATTCGGAGGATAAAATGACGTCCGACGCAGGCGGCCTAATTATGGATCCGCAGACGGGCCTGACGCGCATTCCGCTGGATGCTTCGATGGACCCTGCCCTGTACTTCGCTCTCGATAGCATGAAGGTCGGCGACATCAGCGTCCCTATCTCCTACCGCACCGAGGATGGCCGCTCAGCCATGAGAATCTTGTACTATAAGAGCAAATCGGAAGGCCACACCGCCAATCTGAAGGACGACTACGAAAAGCTGGCTCAAATTGTGCTGAGTAACAAGAAAAATAGTGCTCTCGAAGAGTGGTTCAAGAAAGCAGCGGGCGATGTTTTCATCAGCGTGGACGATGAATTCCAAAACTGTAGTATCTTCGGGCTTTCGCCAAAAGAGAACCAATAGTCTTTAATTTTGAATGATAAAATGATAGAATGATAGAATGACGGTTGGCCGCTGCCATAGAATATTGCTTGCGCCCACGTATTTTATTATTCACTCATTCACTCATTCACTCATTCTATCATTGAATATAGTGAAATATACCTCCGACGTCGAGGCCGCTGAGGCGATGACGCAAGCTTATCAGAAACTCCGCACCGAAATCGGGCAAGTCATTGTAGGACAAGACAACGTAGTTAAACTACTGCTTACCGCCATTTTTTGTCAGGGACATTGTCTGCTTGTGGGCGTCCCGGGATTGGCCAAAACTTTGCTCATTCAAACCATCGCCTCTTCGATGGATTTGAGCTTCAACCGCATCCAGTTTACGCCCGACCTGATGCCCTCGGACATCGTGGGTTCCGAGACACTGGACCAACAGCGGAATTTCAAATTTCTGAAAGGCCCCGTTTTTGCCAACATCATTCTGGCCGACGAAATCAACCGGACACCGCCCAAAACGCAGTCGGCGCTTTTGGAAGCGATGCAGGAGTACTCCGTGACGGTTGCCGGACAACGTCACGACCTCGCGCGTCCTTTCTTCGTGTTAGCCACGCAGAACCCCATCGAGCAGGAAGGTACCTATCCCCTACCCGAGGCGCAGTTGGACCGCTTCATGTTCATGATTTCGCTGGACTACCCATCTTACGCCGAAGAGGTGAGAATCGTGAAAGCGACCACGACCGACGAGCGCCACACAGTACAGGAAATACTGAGCGGCGAGGATATTCAGGAATTTCAGCATCTGGTACGCCGTGTACCCGTGACCGACAATGTGATCGAGTACGCTGTAAGCCTGGTGCAAAAAACCCGTCCTGACACCGAACTCGCTGCCGCCGATACTGCAAACTACCTCGAATGGGGCGCCGGACCGCGCGCATCACAGGCTCTCATTCTGGCGGCTAAGTGCAACGCGTTGCTCTCCGGCAAGTACTCGCCCGACATCGAGGACGTACGGGCCGTCGCGCTGCCCGTCCTTCGTCACCGCATCGTCCGCAACTTCAAAGCCGAAGCCGAGGGCATTTCGGTAGATAATCTGATCGGACGGCTGGTGTGATAGGTAGTTTATAGGTTGAAATGTTTAAGGGTTTGACTCTTTCCAGATTGACCTTATAAGTACCAGATTCTGTATGCTATCAGGAATTTTGAAGATTTGCGCCAGCCCGAACAGGATGCAAGCGCAAATCTTTTCTATTTATAAAAAAAGCTGCTCCCTTGTTTTCTTGACGGGTAAACCGCCAAAAAATTAAACTTTTAAACATTTCAACCCTTAAACGAACGACATGTCTATCATAGGAAAAAACTACATTGGATTTTCACAATCCGCCGATAACTCCAAAACTTTTCAATCTTACGTTCCTGTAAGCGATTCCAAACTACCCGAAAAGTTCCATCCTGCTACGCCGGAGGAAGTAGAACGGACCATGCAACTGGCGGAGAGCGCATTCGACGAATACGCCGCACTGCCCGCCGTGAAACGCGCCGATTTTTTGGTTGCCATCACAGAAGAAATTATGGCAATGGGCGATGAACTGCTGGAACGCGCCCACCAGGAAACCGGGCTACCGATGGGCCGCTTACAAGGCGAGCGGGGCCGGACGGTCAATCAACTCACACAGTTTGCCGACCTCATCCGGGAAGGCTCGTGGGTAGAGGCCCGTGTGGATACCGCCCAGCCTGACCGAACGCCTGCTCCCAAGCCCGATCTACGCAAAATGCTGATTCCTATTGGCCCCATCGTGGTGTTCGGTTCCAGTAATTTCCCTTTTGCCTATTCCATTGCGGGCGTCGATACAGGTCCGGCTCTGGCGGCTGGTAATCCCGTGATTCTGAAAGCGCACCCCGCCCACCCCGGTGTAAGCGACCTCACGGCTCAGGCCATCGTAAAAGCCGCGAAGCGCACCGGAATGCCGGATGGTGTCTTTTCCATGCTATACGACGACGGCTACGAGGTCGGTACGGCCCTCGTGCAGCATCCGCACACCAAAGCGGTGGGTTTCACAGGTTCGCTGAAAGGCGGCATGGCGCTGTACAAAATCGCGCAGGAGCGCGATGAACCTATTCCCGTTTTTGCCGAAATGGGCAGCGTGAATCCGATCGTGATTTTACCTGATACACTAGCCGCGAAAACTGAGTCACTGGCCAAAACGCTGGCTGGGTCAGTGACGTTGGGCGCGGGCCAATTTTGCACCAATCCGGGTTTGGTCTTCACCGTCGAGTCGTCTGCTTTAAAAGGCTTTGAGGAAAAATACGCTGAGGAAGTAGGCAAAGTAACCTCGATGACGATGCTAACCGAAGGCATCCGTAAGAACTACTACAAACTTCGCGATGCTGCTCTAGGCGAGTCGGAAGTGGAAACGCTGGTACTTTCCGATGAAAAAGAAGAAGGAGAAAACCAGTCGCAGGCATCCATCGCCCGCGTGAGCGGCAAGGCGTTTATGGACAACCCCAATCTGCACGAAGAGGTTTTTGGGCCGTTCTCGCTACTGGTGGTATGCAAAGACACCGACGAACTGGCGGACGCCCTGAAACACATTTCGGGTCAGCTTACCGCCACGCTTATGGCCGACGCCGACGAAGCGGCCAAACACCCAAAACTGCTGCGCCTGCTCGCTCGCCGCGCGGGCCGTTTCATCATGAACGGCGTGCCCACGGGTGTGGAAGTCTGCCCTGCCCAGCATCATGGCGGCCCATTCCCGTCCACCACCGACTCGCGCTTTACCTCCGTGGGCCGCGACGCCATCCTGCGTTTCGTACGTCCGCAGTCTTTTCAGGATTGGCCGGACAGCCTGCTACCGGATGAGCTGAAAAATGCCAATCCGCTGGGGATTTGGCGGTTGCAGAACGGGGAGCCGACGAAGGAGGGAGTTTGAATCGATTCGAACCATAAAGAAAAGCCCCTGAGAGTACCGCTCTTAGGGGCTTTTCTTTATGGTTGGGGATAAAATGTTAGTTGTGGTCGGATATTTCCAGACGTTAAGAATCTACTTCCAACCGATACCCCACGCCGTGCACCGACACGATTCGCACGCTCGGGTCGTTTCGCAGAAGTTTGCGCAGTCGAGAAACGAACACATCCACGCTGCGGCCTACGGTGGTGATGCCTTCGTCCTCCCAAACCAATTTTAAGATCAGCTCACGTTCGAGCAGTTGGTTGGGGTGCGTGGCGAATAGGTTAAGCAGTTTACTTTCGCGGTAGGTGAGGGAGTAAGACGTTCCGGCGACGGTCAGGCTTTGCTCAGCGTGGTCAAAGGAATTTTCTCCCAAAAGGATCACCCCACTTTTGTCAACCGAATCGGTAGCCGATGACACCGAATTTCCCCTGATAACTTGATACCACACCAATCCGCTGATACCGACCAGCAGAAGACCGAGTAAAGTGGCCCATCCTGCGCCGCCAATGGTCCTTCGGGGTTCGGGAAAAGTGATTTGCAGCGTTCGGCAGCCCGCTTCCTGCCAACGCCCCACGCAGGGTATTCTGTTATTCGTATCGACTCTACTGTCTGTAATGTCACCAAGGTTGTACCCCAACTGTATCGCTCCGTCATCACAACTCAAAACCGACACGTTGTATTCGGCGTCGATTTGGTGGAGTGTAAGCGATTCCTGCAAAATCTGGGGAATATGCTTGTAATCGAAATCATGTTCCAACCGGACGGAATAGGTACGGGCGTCGGCTTGCTGCACGGGCAAAATTCGGGAAGTCGAATCGCCCCCAGCGACCAGCAAATGGTGCGCCGTGCGCCGGAGGGCAAGATTTACGTTTTCGGCAAAGTGCTCGCTGTCAGTTTCGCTCGCGACCGGAACGAACTGCATGAATAGCCATCCAGATAGGACGAATAATATGACTGCTACTGTTTTTACCATCGAGCGAATTTACCAAAAATTACAGGAGGATTGATTGCTCTCAGCAACCATCGAACAGGGCTTGCTGCCTTAAAATGGTTGGTTATGACTTTATTTCTGACCCTCTTTACTTTTAAAGTCCGTGATGGTTTTTCCTTCATAACGATACACGCCACCACCAGAGCCAAACCAAATATTCCCTTTCGCATCTTCTAAAATCCCCAAAAGCATTCCTGATTGTGACATAATTTCGGTTACAGTGGGATTTTTGTCGTACAAGGAATCTGCATCATAACGCGAAAGTGCCCAGACGTTCCCATCGAGTTTGACTCCGCCAGTAGTCCAGATGTTTCCTTTCTTATCTTCGATTATAGCGTAAGCACTCTTCTGCGATACCTTAGTAAAGGTACCGAAGCCTGTCCTGAGCGCAGCCGAAGGGTCATAGCGCCAAAGACCATCGGCACCGAACCAAATATTTCCTTTTTTATCTTCGATTATCGACCAAACGTTGTTAAACGCCTTGCCATCTTTGTCTTTTAAGACGGTAAATGTTTTTCCGTCATAAACGAACATATCTTCGCCTTGTGCACCAAACCAAAGCTTACCAGTTTTGTCTTCAAGGAGTAAGCGAGTGTTGTTACTGGAAAATCCATCTTTTGTGGTAAAGGTCCGAAAAGATTTCCCATCGTAACGGCTTAGCCCACCTCCGCCGAACCAAATATCACCGGCTCTGTCTTCATAAATATGGAGCGCCATATTACTGGCAAGCCCATCCTTTGTCGTAAAATGCTGAAATCTTGTCTCCCCGGCAGGTAAGTGATAAACAGCCCAATCTTTGGAAGCGAACCAAAGATTTCCTTTTCGATCTTCCAAAACATCCCAGAAGCTGGCGAAGCGGGGCGAACTTATTTTACTTGTTAGATTGGTAAAAGATGTTCCATCGTATCGAAACACGCCTGTGTAAGAAGCAATCAAAATGTCTCCGTTTCTGGCTTTCTTTACATTCCGAACCATACTCATAGGCACCTTGGAGGTGGCCAGCTCTTTAAGTTGAGACTCGGAGTAGAGTCCTTTACTTACATTATCATTGGGTACGTTTGTTTGGGTTTGTCCACAGGAGGTGTGAAAAACGGACATTAAAGAAAGAGCAAATAATATTACGAGTCTTTTCATTTTTTTGTCATTGAGCAAGTTTACCAAAAATTACGGGAGGATTGATTGCTTTCAGCAACCATCACCATTCATCGGCACGGCAAACCAGTTTCTCGGCACCCAGTACAGGTTCGGAGCCTGCGCCACGCGGAACACCCGCCGGGTACCTTCCCTGTTTTCGTCGCTTGGTTCGACTAGTATTTCGTCGCCCAATTTGGCAAAGCTCAGCAGTTCGCTGATTTCTACCTCCTTGACCTGCTGACCGTTGTCGGATACCACGCGCTTTATTACCATATCGCCGCGCATTAGAGACACCCGGAAGAGAATCTTCTTGCCCACATCGGTGGCAGGATTTTTGTCAAACACGGTCAGGGTACCCGTGCTTCCCAGCCAAATGGAAGCAGTAGTTAGAGGATTACCATTAAGTAAAACGGCGTTTTCCTTTATTTCGTCGGAGCCGTATTTCTTGGCAGATGTAAAAACGATAAGGGTCGCCAGCAAGCAGAAAGCCGCGGCGGCACGAAGCACTTTTGAATTTTTCATGGGAATGAAGTCTGGTTTAGTTTGACTGTCTGACAAATGTAGCAGCCAATTTTTCTATACCAGAAAACACGCCGTAAAAGAATGTTAAGGAAATGTAAAAGTACGTAAATAGTTGTAAATCAATATTTACTCACTCCGTAAAGATTCCACTGGATTCATCAAAGCAGCTTTGATCGATTGAAAAGAAACCGTCAGCAACGCGACTCCAATCGCCATAAAACCCGCCAGGGCAAAGAAGCCCCAAGACAACTCGACGCGGTAGGCAAAAGCCCCCAGCCATTCGTGCGCTGCCCACCAGGCCAGCGGTGTTGCCAGCAGGAGGGCGACCAGCACCAGTCGCACGAAGTCGGTGGAAAGGAGCCGGACGATCCCGAACACCGACGCGCCCAGCACTTTGCGGACGCCAATTTCTTTGGTACGCTGCTCGGAGGTGAAGGCCGCCAACCCAAACAGGCCCAGACAAGAAATTATGATGGCCAGTATCCCGAAGTAGTTGACCAAACTGCCAACTTGCTGTTCCGACTGGTACAACTTCTCGTAGGCTTCATCCACAAAATGATAGTTGAACGGATAGCTGGGATTTAATTCTTTATTGATCCGCTCGAGCGAGGCGAGGGCCGCGGAAGTTTGTCCGACGCTGGTTTTCACCAAGAGGTAACTGGTGTTTTCTGGGAAATAGGAAATTACCAATGGGGCGATGGACTGATGCATCGAGTTAAGGTGAAAGTCCTTCATCAACCCCACTACGCGGCCCTTTCCCCGGTTAAAAGTAATCTCTTGCCCAACCGGGGCGCTCATGCCCATCAACTTGGCGGCGGTTTCATTGATGACGTAGTTGGACGAATCCGCCGGGCTACCGGCCCGAAAATCACGTCCGGCGAGCAAGTCGATGTTCATGGTTTTAATAAAATCGCTGCCCACATTCATAGTCGATACTTCTACCCGTTGGTTCGGTTCTTTGCCTGGCCAGTCGAGGTCGGTGGTGCCGTTCTGCACGTTTACGGGCAGTTGGTTCGTCAGCGTGGCCGAGGCGACGGCGGGTTGGCGAAGAATTTCCTGCCGGAATAAATCGCTCTTTTGCGATTGCTCGAAAGCGCCTTCCAGCGGAATGTACAGCACATTCTCGCGATCCAGTCCCAGGTGCTTGGTGCGCAGATAACGCATCTGCGAGCCGATGACCAACATACCAACGATCAGGAAAATGGAGAGCGAAAATTGAAAAACGACCAAAGTACGACGGAACAAAGCCGGACCCGCGCCTACCTTCGTAAAACCTTTCAAAATCCTGATCGGTCGCATCGCCGATAAAAACAGGGCCGGATAACTTCCCGACAATAAACCCGTAAACAGCACCAGGCCACCAGCCATTCCCCAAAGCGAATAATCAGTCGGATCGAGAACTAACTGTTTGTTGAACAACTGATTGAAAATGGGTAGGGCCGACCAAACGAGCGTCAACGCCAATAGCGCAGCCAGTAAACTCATGAGGAGTGCTTCACCCATAAACTGTCCGATCAACGACGCGCGCTTTGCACCCATCACCTTCCTGACACCCACTTCCCGCGCCCTCACTGACGACCGGGCCGTGGCCAGGTTCATGAAATTGATGCAGGCAATGAGCAAAATAAACAGCGCCACGATCGAAAAGATACGCACGTATTCGATACGTCCACCCGATACTTTTCCGTCCTCGTAATTGCCGTACAAATGCATTTCCGTCATCGGGTGCAGAATCGGCACTTCGCCATTGTCGAATTTGGCGTAGCGTCGAAAAATGTCTTTCATGCGGCTGGCCGCACGGTCGGCGGTGGCGGTCGGCACCAAACGGGCGTAGAGAATTACCGAATTCCAGTCCCATTCGGCCATGTAAGGCTGTTCAATATTTTTGAAATTAGCCAGCCAATCGAATTGTAGCGTCGAGTTGGCAGGCAGGTCGGCCAGTACCGCCCCGACGGTATAAAGCTTATCATCATCGAGTTGCAGCGTTTTGCCAAGAGCGGACTGTCCGGGAAAGTACTTGTCGGCTAGTTTGCGGGAGATGATGATTTGGTCGATTTGGGCCAAGGCCGTCTTTGGGTCACCCGAATGCGCAGGTAGCGGGAAGACGTCGAAAAATTCCGCCGAGACGTAGTTGCCTTGCTCTTTGGCCGATTTTTCTGGTACGCCAGCCCGGTTCCCCTTCGCATTCACTGCCTTTATCAGACTTTCCCCACCGCCGTTGGTTCTCGTAACTGCTGCTACGTCGGGGATGTCTTTGGCAATGGCTTCCTGCAACGGGCCGGGAACGTAAAGCGCCGTTTGCGTCGCGCCGCCGTTGAATGCATAGTTGACCCGCACGTTATACACGTTCTCTACACCAGGCAAAAAGCGATCGTAACTCATTTCATCGCGCACCCACAACCCGATAAGCAGCGCACAGGCCATGCCGAGGGCGAGACCCGAAATGTTGATTCCCGCGAAGAGTCGCTGTTTCAGAAGACTGCGGAGGGCAATTTTTAGGTAGTTTTTTAGCATTGGATGTTCTGTTTATTCACTCCTAAGACTCTCCACCGGATTCATCAACGCCGCCCGCACGCTCTGGTAGCCCACGGTCAGCAAGGCGATTACCATCGCCGTAACGCCCGCCAGCGCGAACACCCACCAAGAAATATCAATGTGGTAAGCAAAGTCCGCCAGCCATTGATCCATGAAGTACCAGGCGATAGGCGAGGCGATGACCAGCGCGATCAAAACCAACGCCACAAAATCCTTGGACAACATCGCTACGATGCCCGAAATACTTGCGCCCAGCACCTTACGCACGCCAATTTCTTTGGTGCGTTGGAAAGCGGTAAGCGTCGCCAGACCAAACAACCCCAGGCAACTGATCAGGATGGCGATGCCCGTGGATAGGTTGATGATCTTGGCCATTCTTTGCTCGGAAGTATAGTACTGCGCGATCATGTCGTCGTAAAACTTATACTCGAAAGGCGTGTCGGGGTAAGTCTGCTTCCACAGCTTTTCCATTTTCTGGATACCTTTCTGCCAGTCGGCGGGTTTGCTGGAGGCTAGTTTTACGTTGAAATTACTGCCTGGATCTTTTTTGGTCAGGAGAGCCAGCGGTTCAATTTTTCGATCGAAGGTGGACGAATGGAAATCAGCCATGACGCCCACGATCGGGATGGGCTTCTTGTCTCCAATGAATTTACCGATGGCTTCCTGCGGGCTTGGAAAGCCGAATTCACGAATGGCGGTTTCGTTAAAAATGTACTCCCGAATGGTGTCGCTGGGCAGCAGATTACGCCCGGCGAGTAGTTTTATGTCGTAGGTTTTCAAAAGATCGGTGTCCCCGTATTTCATAAAAACGTTGCGCTCCACTTTGCCTTTGGAGGCCATGTAAATCATAGTCGAACTGGCAAATCCCCGGCTGAACGGCGGATTCCCCAAACTCACTCCACTCACCTCTGGCAGTCGCCGAATTTCCTCTTTCAAGGCAAAATGCTTGTCCTGGTATGCTTCCTTTTTTCTTATTTCATAAGGTACTTGAAAGGTAATTACTGCCTCCCGGTCGAAGCCCAGGTCAGATTCCAGCGCAAAGTGCAATTGTTGATTCATGATAATGGCCCCGATCACAAATGCCTGGGCTATCACAAACTGAAAAACGATCAGGCTTTTGCGCAGCGAAAAATTATTCCTGCCCATCATAGAACTGACCTGTCCGCGAAGTACCTGCGTGGGCTGAAATCGGGTAATGAGCAGACTAGGGTACCAGCCCGCCAAAAGGCTGACCACCAGGAGAAGTCCTGTCATAAACAGTAGGGTTTGGCCTATGTTCGGGTACAAATCAAATCCTTCGGGAAAGAGCTCACTCAGGTTGCTACGGAACGTTGTCGTCCAGACGTACGCCAGCCCGCAAGCCAAAAGCGTGACGATCAGGGTTTCGCCCAGAAAGTGTCCAATCAGTCCGGCCGCCGAACTACCCAGCGTTTTGCGGATACCTATCTCACGGGCGCGTTGCGGAATCTGCGCCGTGGTGAGGTTTACGAAGTTGACGATCGCTAACACCAGCAGAAACCCGGCTAGTCCCATGAGCGCAAACAAAGTCTCCTTGTTTGCCGCGCGGCTTCTGGCTTCGTAGAATGTACTGAAATGCTCTTCGGCTAAGGGAAGCAGTTCATATTCGGTCGTCCGGATACTTCCTTTGTTGACCGCTCCACTCGCTTTCTGCGCCATCGTATTGATGTTGGCCGCCAGCTTTACCGGATCGGTATTTGGATTCAACAGAATGTACACCAGATCATCAGAGCTCAAACTCCCCCAACTACCTCCGGATTCCTGTAGCCGGTTTGCGTCATGAACCGTAGATAACGAAAGAAACGCTTCACCCGCAAATGAACTGGATCGGCCCAAGTTAGCGACGACCCCAATTACCATCACGGGCAGGGTATCCCAGTACATAACCGACTTGCCGAGTACTTTTTCGGGCTTGAGCGACGGAAAATACTTTTCGGCTTGGGCCTGCGTAAGTACTACTTGATTGGGTTCTGTCAAAGCACCCGTGGGAGTTCCGGCCAGCCATTTATAAGGTACCAACTGGAAATAGTCGCCAGTAGTCGCGAGCACTGGACTACTACCCGCGAAAACCAGTGGTTTTCCAGAGGCCTGCGGCACTTGCACATCTGAAATAGATTGGTAATACTGCTCTACGACTATTTCTATACCGCTCATCTGATCTTTGAGCGCATCGGCCATAGACACCGGAACGCCCGGACTGCCGCTCTCCTTATTATCGTAAGTGGTGCGCGTCACGATTTTATAAATTCGTTCGCGGTTGGGTTGGTCGGCATCGAAGCTGAACTCGTAATGGACCAACTGGAAAATCATCCAGCAGGCCGCCAGACCAATCGAAAGGCCCAGGACGTTGAGCGCGGTGAAAAGGCGGTTGCGCCAGAGTTGGCGGAAGGCGAGTTTCAGGTAGTTGGGGAGCACAAGCTTTGGGGTTAAAGGGTTAAAAGGTCAAGCGCGGTCCGTCGCCACGATCGCAGATACTTTTAGTAAAAACCTATACCCAAAAAGTTATCGGTTCATTTTCAATAACTTACATTATTAATTTTTCAAAAACTGTTCATTTTCGGACAGTTGGTGTACGGGAGCGGACGGTACTCGAGTGCGTTGAAGGATGAATTATCCATGCCTATTTCAAGATTTCCAAGATCCACTGCACACAAGCTATTTCGTCCACGATCGACCACGAATGCGGGTGCCGCGTGCCATTGTTGCGGTAGCCTTTGCGATCGGATTGGATAAACTTTTCAACCGAATGGATTCACGACGGTCAGTCCCTCGATCGAATCGAAATCAGCTACATTACGCGTGATTAGTTTGAGATTATATTCAAGAGCCGTTGCGGCAATGATAGCATCCGGCAGTTTTATTTTGTACTTGCGGCGAATGGCAATTGTTCGCTCGATGACAGGCTCATTCAGCGGGAGCACAACCGCCGCTCTTACGAAAAGAACCACTTTCAAAGCTTCTTCTTCATTAGAAGCCTCCCAACCAAGCAGTTCGATCCGGCCAATGACCGAGAGGACAAACGGCTTGTCGGCAATATCCGCTATCGCTTTCGATGAGATAGCGTTAAGGGTTCCATTCAACAAATAGATGGCGGTATTGCTATCTAAAATGGCTCCTTCCATTCGTTTCTGGTGTCGGTTAGGTAGCTATCGAAAGAGGCGGCGTCGAGATTTGGAGCGATGCCGATAAAGTCGGCAAGTACCGGAGTCGACTTAGTTTCTGATGATGATATACTGTACTTGTAGTTCAAATAGGCTACGAATTCAGCTACTTCATCTTGCAGTGGAGGCGGCAGTACATCGATTGCTTTGTGAAGTTGTACATTACTCATGGTTGACTTGTTTAGGGCAAAACGGAAATCTTGTAAAGATAATGACTTATCCGCAATGGCAGTTTTAGCAGCTTTTGACAAACATGAGCTCACTCGCTCCGAAGACTCTCCACCGGATTCACCAACGCCGCCCTCATTGACTGAAACGAAACCGTCAGCAGCGCAATCCCTACCGCAAGCACCCCCGCCAGCGCGAAGACCCACCAGCCAATGTCGATTTTGTAGGCAAAATCCTGCAACCAGAAATGCATGGCGTACCAGGCGATGGGACTGGCGATGACGATAGAAATGGCGACCAATTTCAAAAAATCTTTCGACAGCAAAGCGACGATGCTGGTAACACTAGCACCCAGTACCTTACGAACGCCAATTTCTTTGGTGCGCTGCTCAGCGGTGAAAGTGGCTAATCCAAACAATCCCAGGCAGGAAATGAAAATAGCCAGCCCCGAAAAAGCGACCGTTAGTTGGCCCGTGCGTTCTTCGCTGCGGAATTTGAAGTCGTATTCCTCATCCACAAAATTATAGTCGAAAGGGGAATCGGGCAGATGCTTTTTCAAAATGGTTTCGATGGTGGACAGCGATTTTTGGGCGCTTTCCTGAGGGTCAAGCCGCATGGTCACGAACTTCGGGGTACGCGGGCGGATAAAGAAAACGGATGGCTCGACGGGCTGGTAAGGTGAGTCCATGACCATATCCTCAATGACCCCCAGCACCTTGAACTTTACGTTGAATCCCTCTCCTTCCCAGGTGACCGTTTCGTCGATTGGATCGGACAGCCCCATAAACCGCGCGGCCGTTTCGTTGATGACCAGCCCCATAGAGTCAGACGAGAATTCTTTGGAAAAATCGCGGCCCTGTTTGAATTTCCAGCCGACCGTGTGCCCAAACTCGTGCGAAACCGCGGTTGTGGCGAAGTCGGTTTGCAGACCAGGGTCTTTGCCCTTCCAGCCGAAGCCACCGTTTCGTGAGCGCGCCTCGGTGGTCGGAGTAGCGGATTCCGCCAGCGCGATCACACTGCCGCTGGCGAGGAGTTCCTGACGGATCGTCTCGCGGTGCGTCGCGTAGTCCGGCGAATTGGTATTGAGCGTAATCAGGCCATTGCGATCAAAACCCAAAGGGCGGTTTTTGGCGTGTTGGATCTGTTGGAAAACGACTACCGTGCCGATAATAAGAACTATGGAAACCGTGAATTGTACGACCACCAACACCTGCCGTGGCGCAAACAATCCCCGCCCGGCACGTCCCGACGCGCCCGCTCCCGTCAGCACCCTGACCGCCTGGAAAGACGAAAGATACAGCGCCGGATAACTACCTGCTAGAAGGCCAGTCAGCAAGGCGAAGCCGCCGCTCGCCAACCAGAAAATCGGATTTATCCACGGAAAAACAATGCTTTTATCGGCCACTTGATTGAATAAAGGCATGACAGCCAAGGCCAACAGAATGGCCAGTACGTAAGCCAGGCCCGCTACCAGCAGCGATTCGCCCAGGAACTGACCTACTAACTGGCTGCGCTTCGAACCAACGGCTTTCCGAATGCCCACTTCCTTTGCCCGGTTGAAAGAGCGGGCGGTGCTGAGATTGACGAAGTTAATACAAGCCAATAGCAGCACAAAAAATCCGATGCTCCCAAAAAGCCACAGAAAGCGAATACCGCCTTCCGCACTCGCGCCATTTTCAAACTCTGAAAACAAATGCCAACGACGCATTGGGTGGAGGAAAAGCTCAGGATTCGTTGTGGGCGCGTCTTGACTCTTTCCCACCAGGAGCGGCTTGATTTTCTTGGAAACGTCATCCATGTCAGCGGTCGGGATCGTTTCTACAAAAATCTCGAACGAGGTATTGTACCAACTGTCTTTGGCGCCCGCTATCCAACCCGTTCCGGCAGCGATCAAATCCCAGGGCGCAATGAAGCGCAGGTTGGCAAAACTGCTGTTAGCGGGCAATTCCTGATAAACTCCCGTCACGCTGACGGTCATGGCATTGTCAATTTTCAAAACTTTCCCCAGCGGGTCGGTCTCACCAAACAAAGCCTGGGCGGTCGATTCGGAAAGCAGAATCGACGCCGGATCTTTCAAACCATTCCGGCTACCTTTCACCATTTGCAGCGACAGCATTTCGGGTGCTTCGGTACTCATAAATTTTCCGTATTTGGCAAACACCTGATCCTCGTACGCCAGGCTATGCTTGGCAGCCCACATCGACAGCACGACCCGCTTGAAATCACCTGTCATCCTGAGTTCTGTCGCCAACGGGATCGGCAACGAAGCCGCCGTTTCCACTACGCCGT
>NZ_JBGSXF010000061.1:0-1986 GCF_041751555.1 Persicitalea sp.
CTACTTCAACAAGCTCGGCGGCAGCCTGGGTACCATGGGGATGCTGGATTTCCTCTTTGATCGCAAGTGTATTTTTAAGATCGCCAACACGGGTCAGAACGTCGAGGAACTGGAACTGGAACTGATCGACTACGGCGCGGAGGAAGTGTTCCTGGACGAGGAAACCGACCAAATCAATGTTTACGGAGAGTTTACCTCCTTCGGTAGCCTGCAAAGCTACTTTGAGGAAAATAATGTCGAAATTGCCGAAGCGGACTTCGAGCGCATTCCCAATGACTCCAAGAAATTGAGTGAGGAAGAAACCGCCGAGGTAGAAAAGCTCATCGAGCGCATCGAGGAGGATGAAGACGTGCAGCGGGTGTATCATACGATGGGGTAGTTTTAAATTTATTATCATGAAAAAAATATTTCTCTTTGCTTTGCTCCTCTGCTGGACAGAGGAAACTACTGCGCAAACCAACGCCAACAGCCCGGCTTTGCAAGTCAAAACCGCCAACGGTACGCTGGAAGGCGTGGACGAGTCAGGTATTCGTGCGTTCAAGGGAGTGCCCTTCGCCGCGCCGCCCGTGGGTGACCTGCGCTGGCGCGAGCCGCAGCCGGTCAAAAACTGGACGGGTGTACGTAAAGCCCACGACTTTGGGCCACGCGCCATGCAGTTGCCGCTCTTCGGAGACATGAATTTCCGTTCCGATGGTGTCAGCGAAGATTGCCTGTACCTGAACGTGTGGACACCCGCTAAAACTGACACTGACCGCCTGCCCGTGCTGGTGTACTTCTACGGCGGCGGCCTGATGGCGGGCGACGGCTCCGAACCTCGCTACGACGGCGAAAGCCTGGCTCGTCGGGGCATCGTGACCGTCACGGTCAACTACCGCCTTACCATCTTCGGATTTTTCTCTCATCCTGAGCTTTCTAAGGAATCGCCGCACAAGGCCTCGGGCAACTACGGTTTTCTGGATCAGGCCGCCGCGATGCAATGGGTGCAGAATAATATCGCCGCTTTTGGTGGCGACCCCAAACGGGTGACCATCGCCGGAGAGTCGGCGGGTTCTTTCTCCGTAAGTGCCCAAATGGCCTCACCGCTGGCGAAGAACCTGATGGCAGGGGCCATCGGCGAGAGCGGCTCATTGCTGGGTTTTCGACCGATTCCTCCTTTGGCCGAAGCCGAAAAGACAGGAACCGAGTTTGCGGATGCCGTGGGCGCAACTTCCTTGGCTGCGCTCCGGGCTATGCCCGCACAGACCCTGCTGGAAACTACCACTAAGCCCAGTATTCCCCGTTTTTCAGCAGTGGTGGACGGGTATTTCTTCCCCAAATCGCCCGTCGATGTGTTCGCTTCGGGGCAGCAGGCGCAGGTACCTCTGTTGGTAGGCTGGAACTCGCAGGAAAGCGGCTACCAGGGAATATTGGGCAAAGAGCAACCCACATTGGACAACTACACGAGTGCCGTGAGAAAGATGTACGGCGAACAGGCCAATGAACTACTGAGAGTGTACAATCCTTCCAGCGATGCCGAGGTGGAGCAGGTAGCCACCGACATGGCTGGGGATCGGTTTATCGGTTTCAGCACCTGGAAATGGTCTGACCTCCACAGCAAAACCAGCGGTAAGCCTGTTTACCGTTATCTTTACGCCCGGCCCCGGCCCGAAATGCGGGTGGAGATGGGCAATGCCACCGCAAACCTGGCGGGCGGCATTACGAGAAATGACGACGCAACGGCGAAAAGGCCTCCCGCTCCGAAGGGGGCCGTACACTCGGCGGAAATTGAGTACGCGCTGGGTAACCTACCCACCAATCGTGTTTACGACTGGCAGCCGGAGGATTTCAAGGTGTCGGAAATCATGCAGCTATTTTTTGCTAATTTTATCAAAACGGGCAACCCCAACGGCCTCGGCGTGCCGCAGTGGCCTGCTGTCAAGAGCGATGTACCCGCCGAAGTGATGCGTATCGACATCCAGTCTAAAGCTGAGACCGAAAAGTACCGGG
>NZ_JBGSXF010000062.1:0-4382 GCF_041751555.1 Persicitalea sp.
ATTGTTGGAAATAATGAAGTACTTGTAAACCTCGCCGCGCCCGACGTTGGGAATCCAGCCTTCCCAGATGCCCGATTCGTCCCAGCGCGGATAAAGCGCGTGGGCTTGTTTGTTCCAGCCGTTGAAGTTGCCGACGATCGAAATAGAACTCGCGTTGGGTGCCCACACGGCGAAGTAAGTACCTACCACGCCCTCGTGTTCCATCACGTGCGAACCCAGCTTTTCGTACAACTTGAAATGCTTTCCGGCCTTGAAGAGAAAAATATCGAATTCCGAAAAGCGGCTGACACCTTCCACGGGCTTGAAGTGCGATTGCGGCGCGGGATCGGGCATTTCGGCGGGAGGAGGCACGATTTTCGGTGCCTTGGCCGGAGCCGCTGCTTTCTGCTTCGCCGCTGTCACTTTCTTTTTTACCGTGGGGGTCGGGGCTTCTTCTTTGGTCGATTTTCCGGCATTTTTCGCCGTATCGGCAGCTTTCTTGCCCTTCTTCTCTATGTCTGCTTTCTCGCTCTTCTTAGCCATTCTGTAATTCTGGAATAAATTATTGTAATAAATCGCTTACCAAAGTAAGCATCTTTTCGGCTTAAGCCAATTACCCATACAACTTCTCCACCTCCCGCACCACATCCACAATGCCTTTCAGCGGAATCTTGACCCAATCCGGCCGATAACTGAGTTCATACCCCAATTCGTACACCGCCTTTTCCAGCAAATAATACAGCATTAGCGAGTTAATCTCGTGCTGGTCTTTGAAAAGCGGGTGCGGCCAGCCGATGGCTTCGTTGTAGCCTTCAAGGTAGGTATCACGGATAAGTTTGTACCAGCGTTCGGTGGCTTTGAGTAATTTTTCGGTGTCCAGGTAACGGGTTTCGTCACTGCTGAAAACTTTGGCTGATACCGCGTAATGATAGCTGCGCACCATCCCCGCCACGTCTTTCAGCGGCGAGTGTTTCACTTTACGGTCGGCGATGCTGGCTTCGGGTTCGCCCTCGAAGTCGATGACGATGAAGTCGTTATGGACATTGAGGACTTGGCCCAAGTGGTAGTCACCGTGAATGCGGATGCGCTGGGAATGAATCTCACGGCTGAGCAATTCTTCGGCAAATTCATCGATTAGTTCCTTGGCCTCCATAAACCGCCACGCCAGTCGTTGCGTAGCCTCATCCAGCGTGAGGTACTTATCAATCAAGAGATTGTAACGACTTTCCAAGAGATGGTCGAGCCGTCCGCGCAGGAATTTTCGGTACTCTTCGGTAAAGGGTTCCGGCGAAAAGGCGGCGTCGGAGTCAGGGTTATATAAGGCGCGGTGCATCTCCCCCGTGCGACGGCCCAGCAATCCCACTCTTTCAAACACATCTTCCTGAATGGAAAAAACGCGGTTTGGAACGGCGTACAGAAAGTCGTTGAGGTAGTCGCCCGTGCGGTCCCAGTTGTCTTTCTGGGCTTCCACCATCCGCTGCATCATGCCGAGGGTAATGTCGGGCTCGCCCAGACTTTTCAACGTCATGCTGCCGCAGAAGGCGGGCATCTGCCGGAAGTCGGAATGCTCGGTCAGGAACTCGATCATTTCTACCTCGGGGTTGGGTAGTTGAAAGAGTTTCCTATATAATTTAAAGAAGTACTTTCCCCCAAAAACCAAAGCCGAATTGCTGGAATCGACGGGCAGCACACGGGTCGAAATATGCTCGGGCGCATCCTCGGCATCCAGTCCTTTCCCCCGTACAAAACTCATCCGGGTACTTTCTTCACCGTAGGATTCCGAATTATAAATATGGGCGTAAAGATTCCGGCGAAAAGAATCGGTATAAATTGCATCTACCAAAAACTGCCCGTCCGTTTCCTGGATGAGTGTCTGCTCAGTACTGAATCCAGGCATCTCGCTCACCATCATCACGGGTAGTTGGTAGCGTTCGGTATCGCCTTCCTCGTAACCCACTTCCACGATCCAAATCGAAGCATCGCCAAAAGGAATTTCCTGAATAACAGATGAAATTACCACCTGCCGTGCCTTACCCGCAAACCAGCGGCATTTTTTGAGGAAGTCTAGTAATTGATTGGAGGAAATAGGCATAGTTTTTATTTTAAGGCAGAAAGGGTCGAAAACCACAAAGCGACAAAGCGACAAAGAAGAAATTGGCTTTGGAACGCTACTTACTTGCCTACATTTTTAATCAACTTTGTCGCTTTGCGGCTCTGTCGCTCTGTCGCTTAAAAAAAGCTAAAAAGACTGCGCCACTTTCTCCGTCGCGGCCAAAACGCGCATGATGTTGCCGCCCCAGATTTTCTCTATATCCTTCTCGGAATAGCCGCGCCGGACAAGCTCGGCGGTGATGTTGCCGATTTCAGACACGTCGCGGCAGCCGACGAGTTGTCCGCCGCCGTCCATGCCGATGCCGACGTGATCCACACCCACGAGCTTGATGACGTGTTCGATATGATCGACGCCCTCAGCGACGGTGGGCATATCGCCTGCGTACTTCTCGCGCATGGCTTTCATTTCTTCGTAAAGGGCTTTTTTATCGTCATTGGAAAGATCGACCTGCCGCATTTTCAGGCGGATAGCGGTCATGGAAAGCTCCTGCTGCTGGCTGGGTTTCTTGACAAAACTCGGCACGAAATTGATCTGAATCACGCCGCCGTTTTTGGCCAGGGCCTTAATCATGTCGTCGGTCATGTTGCGGGGATGGTCGCAGAGGGCGCGACAGGACGAGTGCGAGGCGATAGCCGGGGCTTTGGTCGATTTCATGACATCATAAAACGTTGAGTCTGACACGTGCGAGATGTCCACCATAATCCCCAAACGGTTCATTTCCTGCACCACTTTCTCACCAAACGGACTCAGACCGTTGTATTCCGGCCCGTCGGGGTCGGTGGAGGAATCGCAAATATCGTTGTTGGCCGAGTGCGAAAGCGTGATGTAGCGCAGACCGAGGTCATAGAACAGTTCCAGGTTGGCGAGGTCGTTGCCGACGGGCCAGCCATTTTCCATGCCGAAAAACACCGCTCTCTTGCCTTGTTTTTGCAGATCATAAGCGTCCTTGGGCGTGGTGGCGATGCCCGCCACGACGGGATTGGCGGCTACGGCAGTATGGATTTTATCAAAAATCGCCAACGCCTTTTCCTTTGCCTCGGCGGTAGCTTCGGGCGTACGGCGGCCCTGCCCTAGATAAACGGCAAAGAACATCCCGTCCATGCCGCCGTCCTTCATGCGCGGAAAGTCGATTTGGGAGCCGTCCTCCTCGAAATCATGCCGCGCGGCCACGTCGAATCCGTCTTTCATCATGTTGATGGGAACATCGGCGTGGGTGTCGATGGTAAGTACTTTGGCGTGGATTTTCGCGGCTTTTTCTTTTTGCTTTTCGGTGATTGGTTGCTGCGCCATCGCACTTCCCGCCAAACCCAAGAGTACTAAGGCTGTTATTTGATGTCTTCTCATATTTATGGTTGAATTTTTCTCGCAAAGTCGCTAGGGCTTTTGAGTCAAGGGGCTTTGCGCCCTTGCCGCTCCGGCGTACCGATTTTTGCGAGAAACAGATTAATAAATATCCTCAATCCTAAACAAATGAAACGGCATGATGTGCGGGTTCATCTCTACGTAGTTCCACTCACCCTGCCAGGTGTGCATCGCTCCCGTAACCAGATCATGGACGCGGAAATAATCGTGATCCATCTTGCCAATCAAAGCCAGCGGCAACTGCACCCAACCCGCCTGCGTATTATAGCCATCCAAATTCACCACACACAGAATACGATTACCATTCGCATGGGTTTTTATATAAGCTACGATATTTTCGTTGTCGATTTGGCAAAATTGCAGATTGTTTGTGAACTGCAAAGCTGAATTCTCCTTTCTTAGCCGGTTGACGATGCGAATCAGGTAGGTTAGCTTTGTTTCGCGGCTCCAGTCCCAATGCTTTACCTCGTATTTTTCTGAGTTTAAGTATTCCTCCTTTCCCGGATATGCCTCATGAACCATGTACTCGAAGGTTGGGCCGAAGATGCCGTAGTTGGACGACATCGTCGCTGCCATGAAGTACCGAATCAGGAAATACGGCTCGTGCCCGCCTTGCAACAAATACGGGTTGATGTCGTGGGTGTTGGGCCAGAAATTCGGACGATAGTAGTACTTCATGTCCGACTGTGTGAGTTCGGTCAGGTACTCTTCAATTTCCCACTTTTCGGTGCGCCAGGTGTAGTAGGTGTAGGATTGCGTGAAGCCCACTTTTGCCAATTGCCGCATGACCTTCGGGCGGGTGAAAGCTTCGGACAGGAAGATCATATCAGGGTACTTAGCCTTGACCTCGGCGATGACCCACTCCCAAAAACTGAATGCCTTCGTGTGCGGGTTATCTACCCGGATGATGCGCGTCCCCCACTCGCCC
>NZ_JBGSXF010000063.1:0-19345 GCF_041751555.1 Persicitalea sp.
ACTGTGGCTATCTTTCGGCCCCAAAGCCATAGTGGCATGAAACTACCCAATGCGAGTCATTTATGAATCTACACGAAACCCAAATCCTGGAAACTGTCCTGGTCGTGCTGGCGGTCGTAATCGTCAGACGAATTTTGGGGCAAATTTTGAAAAAAATATACCTGAATCTAGACTTGCAGGAACGTCGGTTCCAACTGGTCAACAAAATCAAAGACATCATTCTTTATCTCGTGGCGCTGGTCTTCATTCTGACGATATGGTCGGTAGGCCAAAATGAGATTTTCCTGTTTGTCAGCTCCTTTCTCACTATTCTGGGTATCACGCTTTTTGCCCAATGGTCGCTATTGTCGAATATCACCGCCGGGATCATTCTGTTTGTCAATCATCCGGCCAAAGTCGGCGACCGCATTCACGTTATAGACAAGGAATTCAATATCAGTGGCGACATCAGTGACATCGGATTATTTTTTATCTCGATCACCACCGACGAGAAAATGGAAATAACAATCCCTAACTCGTTGATCTTTCAGAAGATGGTTGAAATTGGCAATTCAACCTTTAACGAGTCGGGATGAAATCAGGCTCGGTCAGCTAAGTATATTTTCCAACCCCATGCCCTTAACAGGAGAACTCCTCTATGTAAACTACCTATACCCTCCTCCCTCGCATGGGCAAAATCAAAAACTACCGCTGGCTCGTCGTGGCGTTGCTCTTCACGGCCACGACTATCAACTACCTCGACCGCCAGATCATCGGCCTGCTAAAACCAATTCTCGAAGTTGAATTTAGCTGGACGGAAACCGATTTTGCCCGCATCGTTATGGCCTTTACGGCGGCTTACGCTATCGGTTTGGTTTCTTTTGGCTGGTTTATCGACAAAGTCGGGACGAAGCTGGGGTACTCGCTCACTATCACTTTCTGGAGCATCGCCGGAATGCTGCACGCCGTAGCGCGGTCGGCTTTTGGATTCGGGCTGGCGCGAGTTGGGCTGGGATTAGGCGAGGCGGGGAACTACCCGGCGGCGGTCAAGACGGTAGCCGAGTGGTTTCCCAACAAGGAGCGCGCTCTGGCGACTGGCCTTTTCAATGCCGGCACCAGTGTGGGTGTGGTCGTGGCGCTGCTGCTGGTACCCTGGATTCTGAGCCATTACGGCTGGCAGGAAGTTTTCTGGATCACGGGTGCGCTGGGCTTCGTGTGGCTAATTTTCTGGTTGATCTTTTACGACATTCCCGCCCAGCAAAAGCGGCTGACCACCGAAGAATACAACTACATTATCGACGGGCAAGAATCGGAAGAAAAAGGCAGCAAGGAAAAAGAAAAAGTAAGCTGGACGAAGCTTTTCACTTTTCCCCAAACCTGGGCCTACATCACTGGCAAAGGCCTGATCGACCCGATATACTGGTTTTTTCTATTTTGGCTGCCGTCTTATTTCGCGACTACGTTTGATTTGGATTTGAAAAAGTTCAGCCTGGAACTGATGATTATCTATACCGCCACCACCATCGGGAGCATCAGTGGCGGCTGGTTTTCGTCGCAGCTCATCAAGCGCGGTTGGCCCGTCATCAAAGCCCGCAAAGCCGTGCTGCTGGCTTTTGCGATTTTGGAACTATCGGTTATTTTGATCCAGTTCGCCGACAATGTGTGGGTAGTCGTGGGCCTCATCAGCTTCGCCGTGGCGTTGCACCAGGCTTGGGCCACGAACGTCTTTACGCTGCCTTCCGATATGTTCCCCAAGCAAGCCGTGAGTTCCGTCGTGGGCATTGGCGGCATGGCCGGGGCCATCGGCGGGATTCTGTTTCCGATTCTTATCGGTAGTTTGCTGGATACCTACAAAGCCGCCGGGAACCTGGCCGGGGGGTATAACATCATTTTTACGATTTGCGGATTTACTTACCTGATCGCCTGGGGCATCATTCATCTGCTCACACGGAAGTCGCGAATGCTGTCGCTGGCGGAGTTGCGGTAGTGGCGCGCTACGCAGGGGTTTGAACGGCTTTTTGTATTATTTTGGCCAAAGTTTTCGTGTTTGGCCAGAATAATACTCTATCACTCATGCCTCTACAATTCACTACCGCCCGTACCGACGATGACCTGCACCAAATCCTGTATTTGCAAACCCAGAATCACAAAAGCCTTGTTTCCGACATTGTCAAGCGGGAACAAGGCTTCGTAACTGTCCGCCATACTTGGCAAGAACTTAGCAAGATGCACGAGGCGACACCGCAGATCATCGCCAAAGACGAAGGTAAAGTAGTGGCCTATGCTCTGGCCATGCTACCAGATGCCGCCACGCTCATTCCCGACTTACAGCCGATGTTTGCCTTGTTTGAACAAATTTCCTGGCAAAACAAGAAACTGGCGGACTGTCATTATTACGTCATGGGACAGGTGTGCGTGGCGGAAAGTCATCGGGGACAGGGATTATTCGACGGACTTTACGAGCAACACCGCGAACTGTACCGCCCCAATTTTGACTTACTCATCACCGAAGTGTCGGCGGGTAACGGGCGTTCGCTGCGGGCGCACGAGCGGGTAGGCTTCCGGCCGATCCACACCCATATCGACCACGTGGACACGTGGCAGGTACTGGCGTGGGCTTTTTGACCAAATTTCTTTTTGCGACTTCTTTCCCTTCGGTGCCAAATCATGCACCCTTATTTTCACGAAAAGAAAGGATCAGGCTTTTCCTCTGATTCCGACCATCTGGTGAAGAATATGGAGAGAGGCCAAAAAAGTACGGCGTTTATTGCTTTGCTCCAATTCGGTCTGTTTGGATTCTCTCTAACAGCTCTTGTGCCATACCAGCTTATGAGTATGATGCTCAAAATGATTAATCCGATTCCCATTCGATTGAGTGTTTAAGGGTAAGTACCAAGTCAGTTAATTCTTTCGGGATCGCCTTCTTATGGCTTTTTCCTTTTCAGCGCCAGATCATGCGCCGTGTCGTAGTACGAGCGCAGGTTGGTCCAGTCGAAGACGTCCGAAATGTTCTCCACGCGGTTGCGCTGCATGATGCGGTCGCGGCGATTCATTTTTACAAATTTGAACAGAATGTCCGCCATCTGGTCGGCGGCCTGGGAGTAGTTCTGTGTCTTGCGGTTGATAACGTAGATGCCCCGGTTCTCGTAGTCGCGCATGATCTGCATGATGTAGTCGCCGAAGCCCGAGAGGTCGCTGGTGACGGTCGGCACGCCGCGCACGACGCATTCCAGCGGCGTGTAGCCCCAGGGTTCGTAGTAGCTGGGGAAAACGCCAAGGTGGCAGCCGCGCACAAACTGCCCGTAGTCCAGCCCGAAGAGTGGGTTAGTCGAAGACACGAAATCGGGGTGATATACGATCTTGACGCGGTCGCGCTCGTTGTTGACCAAGTTGGCCTTACGGCAGAAATCGGTGATACCGTCTTCCTGCTTTAAATCGTGGGTAACGAAGGCGGGTAGTTCGTCCGTTTTCCAGGATTGGATGGTGCGCCGCAGCCGCAACCGCCAATACTCGTCCACGAATTGGTTGAGATCGGGCATCTTGTGATCGGTGCCCGAGGCCGTGGCGAGGAAAAGTTTTTCACCTACCTGCTTCTCGATGGCGGTGGTAGTTACGTGCAACTCGTCCAGCACCGCCCGCGAGTGCAGCACGTCGGAGTTGATGGAATAATAGGGCTGTTTGGTGATGATGAACATAACAACGGTCATCTCCGAACCCGTCTGGATCAGCCGCCAATTGAGCCGCGCCAAAGCTTCCAGCGTGAGATCGTAACCCTTATTGCTGTACTCATAGCGGCCCGAGGTGAAAAGGTAGAGCGTATTGTCAAGATCGAAAGAGTAGCTGGGGAAGAAGTGGCCCAACACGAACTCGTGAATTTTCTCTTTGTATTTGAGGTGCAGGTTCTGGAACTCATGCGACGCTTGAAATCGCATTACGTTCAGGCCGTTGGGCGTGACCAGGTCTGGTATTCTTCCCAGGAACACTTCACACTCTCGGGCGGTGACGTCGCTCACGGTGGTCAGTACATGGGCGTTTTGGGCTGCTTGTCGCTCAAATGCGGCCTGCGTCACGATGCCGTAGTGTCGGGCTTCGTGTTCCCAATCGAAGAAAGGTAGTTTGTTGTAAAAACCATCTACGTTTTGGGCAAGATAACGGCCCAACATAGTGGCGTGGGTCGTGAAAGTGATGGCGATCTTAACGTTTCCTTTCCGCAGGGCGGGTACGCCGCTGCTGGCCATCCACTCGTGAAACTGCACGGCGATGTCGGCCTTCTTGGCGTTTTCGGCGGCAAACTCCGTTAGGTAAATCCGTAACATATCGCCAAAAACGATGGTTTGGTTTACCAGATCTTCGGTATCGACGGTCGCAATCCGCTGTTCTTCCCAAAGTCGGTATTTTATCTCGTCCAGGCGATCCATCGAACCCAGCACATCGAACAAAATGACGCGTGGTTTGCCCGTTACCAGCCAGTAGCCGTATTGAACACCATAGCCCATTTCGCGCATGGCGGCCACAGTCCGGCCCGCCGCCGTATCGTCAAGGTCTTCAATCGGTTCGAACTCTGACAATGCTCTATGGGGAAAATAGGGGCCGAGCAGACAATAGTCCTCGCCCCATTTCTCGACCATCGCGGGTACTTTGGTGCGAATGACGGTATATATGCCTCCAACTTGGTTGCAGACTTCCCAAGCGGTTTCGAACAGGATTGTTTTCTTTGGCTTCTTCACTATCTTTTCCAAACTGGAGTACGTTTAAGCTAAGTTGAGGTTAGGGTTGAAAGGTACTATATACCCCTTTAAAATCACAAAGAATCCACTATTTACCATGAAAATGCGAAAAAAAGCAGACTTGCCGACCAAGATATGCCTTAGCTGCGGACTTCCTTTTACTTGGCGTAAGAAGTGGGCAAGCAGTTGGGAAGAGGTCCAATATTGTAGCGACCGCTGCCGCTCGCAGCGGGGCAAGTCACTGAAAAACAACGAACCATAGTTTGCCGTGGCTATCTGAGAAAGAGAAAGAGAAAAAATCAGCCAACCAGAATTGCTCCAAAATCCGTTACTTTGACGATTCAATAAACGACGTGTGACTGCTGGCGTGAAAAAAATTGGTTTCGGACTTCTATCCCCTTTCTTCTTATACTTTGGCCTTACTGCCTGCCGGGCGCAGTCCGAAATTACTGAAATCATTCGCCCACCCAAGCGGGAATTCCGGGCGGTGTGGGTAGCCACAGTGGACAATATCGATTGGCCAAGCCAGAAAAACCTCACGCCCGATCGCCAACGTGCGGAGTTTATTGAACTGCTGGAATTCCACAAAGGAGTTGGCATGAATGCTTTATTCGTGCAAGTGCGGGCGGCGGGCGACGCCTTTTACGCCAAGAGCCGTGAGCCGTGGTCGGAATGGCTCACGGGCGAGCAGGGCCGCGCACCCGTGCCGTTTTATGATCCCCTAGACTTTATGGTGCGGGAGTCACACCGCCGAGGGATGGAGTTCCATGCCTGGCTCAACCTTAACCGACTGGTACATCGCTCGTCCAGGAGCGTATCTTCCCAGAACCTCAGCCGCACCCAACCTACCTGGGTTCTGGATTACGACGGAGCCAAGCTTTTCAATTTTGGACTACCCGAGGTGCGACAGTTTATCACCGAGATGACGGTCAATGTAGCCCGCAACTACGACATCGACGGCATTCATTTCGACGACTACTTTTATCCCTATGCCGTAGCTGGCCAAACCTTACGCGACGACGCGACCTTCAAAAAGTACGGTCAGAATTTTGCCAATAAAAACGACTGGCGACGGCACAATGTGGACTTACTTATCAAGCAGATTCACGATTCTCTGGATGTGGTGAAGCCGCGCCTCAAATTCGGCATCAGCCCGTTCGGCGTGTGGCGCAACCACCGCGACGACGCCAGCGGCTCCAACACCACAGGCGGATTGACCTCCTACGATCACCTTTTTGCCGATACGCGCAAATGGTTGCAGGAAGGCTGGATCGACTACGTTGCCCCGCAGGTTTATTTTTCGGCAGGTTTTGCCAAAGTGCCTTTCAAAAATCTGGTGGATTGGTGGGCCGAAAATAGCTTCGATCGGCATTTTTACGTAGGCCAGGCGGCCTACCGCGTGGGTTTTGAGGACAAAGATATCCATTGGCGCAACTCGTCCGAAATACCCGATCAGGTACGGCATCTGCGCCGAGATGGGGCAGATGGCAGCATCTTTTTCAGTTCTCGCTCGCTGCGCCGCAACTCACTGGGTTTCGCAGATTCGCTCCGAAATGAATTTTACAAGTACCCAGCCTTGATTCCTTCCATGCCCTGGAAAGATAGCGTGCTGCCCCTCAGTCCGCAAAAATTCGGAGCTACGCTGCAAAGAGCGGGCCTCAACCTGTTCTGGGAAGCCCCGCCGCTCGCCGCCGACGGCGATTCGGCTACCTACTATGTGGTCTATCGGTTTGAAGAAGGCGAGAAGCCTTCGGCCATTGACCCGCGCCGCATCGTGGGAATGTGTTACGAAGGTACCCACTTCACCGACCGCACCGCCGTGGCCGAAAAGAAATACCTATATTACGTCACCGCCGTGGATCGCCTTCACAATGAGGGCCGTCCCATCGGTCCACTACGGATTTTGATCCAGGAAAACCGCCTACAACGATTCGATGTAGAAGCATTGGAAAACTAGGGCCGTTACTCGTTCAGATGTGGCCCGAGGAGCGTCATACGCTGCGGCGTAATGGCCCCACCTTAACCCTTCAATCAAAAATGAATAAACCCGAACTCAAACAAGCCTTCACCGAAACCATGCAGTCGTACCTCGACGCCCTGGATCGCTATTCCGATGAACAATTTGTCGCCAAACCTGACGAGGCAGAGTGGTCGCTCGGGCAGATGTACCAGCATCTTTACGAAGCCAACACCTACTTTTTCCTGGCTAACGTGAAGCGTTGCCTGGAAAAAAGAAAAGGGCAGGAAGGCGGCGAAATGACCGCCGCCGGACAAAACGTTCATCAGCACAACAGCTTTCCCCCAATCAAAGTCAAACGCCCCGCCGCCCCGAACAGCCCCGAACCCGTCGCCCAGGATCGGGAAGCGTACAGAGTTCTCTACGCCCAAACGCTACGGGAAGGCTTGGATTGGGCCGAAGCATTGGCACAGGATGATGGCAGCTACAAAACCCAGCACTATGTGTTCGGCTGGCTGAACGCCACCGAGTGGCTGCAAGGGCTGGAAATCCACGCCCGGCACCACATTCGGCAACGGCATGAGCGGGAAGCGTGGCTGGGAATTGCAACGGTGTGAAGCACGCAGCTACCGAAACGCCGCCATCACCTCCTCAACAGACCGCGTATCTCCATAGAAAGACAAAATTCGCGTTAGAATCCCCTCCACTACCGCGTCGGGACAAGACGCTCCGCAAGTGAGCAGAATAGTAGCGGGTACTTTCTCCGGCAGGTAGTTTTCCGTCGTCACCTCTTCCTTTTGGTGTAAATCAAAATGCCGAATCAGGGTTTTGTTCAAAATTTTATCGGCCGATGTGATATAGTAGGTCGGTAGTTTGCTCTCACAAAGCTCCACGAGGTGCGAGGTGTTAGAACTGTTGTAGCCGCCCGCCACGATAGCCAAATCCGCCGGCTGCGTGAGCAAGGCGTAGGTGGCGTCCTGGTTGTCGTTGGTGGCGTAGCAAAGCGTGTCGCGGGTATTGGCGAAGCGTTCGTCCACTTCGGCCGGGGCTAGCTGATAGTGACGAATCATCACCTGTTTCAGATAGTCGGCGATGCCCTGCGTGTCGGAGGCCAGCATGGTAGTTTGGTTCACCACACCGATGCGCTGTAGGTCGCGAGCCGGGTCGAAGCCTTCGGAGTACTGGCCAGCAAATTCTCTGTAAAAAGCCTCGGCGGCACTTTCAGCCGTGATGTAGGTGGCTAGTCGCTGCGCCTGTTCCATGTTTTTGACGACCACCGTGGGCGTACCCTGCTGGCTGTGCGAGAAGGTGGCACGAGTTTCTTCGTGCATCGGTTTGCCATGGACGACGACGGTATAGTGCTTCTCACCGATCTGAGCCGCCCGGTTCCAGACTTTCTCCACAAACGGACAGGTCGTATCGTACTGGTAGGCGTCGATGCCGATAGCCGAAAGCTGCGCCTGAATCTCCACTGTCGTGCCGAAGGCGGGAACCACTACCACATCATCGGGCGTAAGTTCGACCCAGGGAATGAGTTGGTTGCCTTTGGTGTCCATGATGAATCGTACGCCTCGCTCCTGCAGGTCACGGTTGACATCCGGGTTATGAATCATTTCGCTGAGCAGGAAAATGCGCTTGCCCTTGTTTTCCGAGATAGCCTTGTAGGCGATTTCAATGGCGTTTTCTACCCCGTAGCAAAACCCGAAGTGCCGCGCAATCAGGAAGCGCACGGGGCCAAAGTCCAGAACCGTGGGTTTGAAGTCGCGCTTCAGCTTATCTGCCTTCCGGCGGGATTCTTTAATGGGCGTGATGATGCTGCTTCGGTAGAAACTGGGGATGTCGAAAGTTTTCATTTATTTGGTGGAAAGTTGAAAGTGGAGAGTGTCTCCCTCACGTTTTTCAGCATCAATGTAGCAGTTTGCTGACAAATATACATTGACTTTGAAAACAACAACGGCCTTCTGAGCTTTGTTCGCTTGAGAAAATAAGAGCCTATTTTTACAAAAAAATACATCCGCCATGCAACATCGCGCCCCGCTCAGCACTCTTTATCCCAGAACGTTCAAAAATCAGACAGTGGACGGTGAAGAATGAATGATTGAAATACTGACATACGGCCAGTTTCAATTTTCGAACCTAAACTCTCCCTCAACTAAGCTTGGAAACTAAATTGTACACCGACCGACACGTCGAACTGGTGGAACGCTGCAAACTTGGCGAGCGTCAGGCTCAGTATGAGTTGTATAAGCAGTATTCCAAGGCGATGTTTAATGTGTGCATGCGGATGCTTGACCACGCGGGAGAGGCGGAGGACACGTTACAGGAGGCTTTTGTGGACGCTTTCACGCACATCGGACAGTTTCGGCAGCAGTCTACATTCGGGGCTTGGCTGAAGCAAATAGTGGTCAATAAGGCTATCAACCAACTGCGTAGCCGCAAAATGAAGTGGGTCGAAATCAGTGAGTGGCAAGCGGCCAACGAAGACTCTTTTTCAGCGGAGGAAAGTATCGACTGGCACGAGGAAACCGAGTACGAAGTTGAGCGCATTCGCCGTAATATGCAGCAACTCCCCGAAGGCTACCGCATTGTGATGACGCTTTATCTCTTCGAAGGCTACGATCACGAGGAGATCGGCGAAGTGTTGGGCATCAGCGAGGTAACTTCCCGAACGCAATATCTGCGGGCTAAGAGGAAGTTAGTGGAGATGATGAGGTAAGAGAGTGACAAAGCCACTAAGCCACTAAGCCACTAAGCCACAAAGCCACAAAGTGGAAATGCCTAGTTACAAGTAAAGTTCTCCTGCCTAAACACTAAACGACTAAACCCCTAAACAAATCAATAATTTGACCCAAAATTTACATTCAACCCAGAAGAAACAATGAAAAAGTCTTCGGATAAAAAAGACCGATTGGAGCGGTTTGTGCGCGACAATAGGGAGGATTTCGATCGGTTGGAACCTGACGATTCGCTATGGAGACGCATCGATCTCCAATTGGGTGATACAGAACCCGAGGTGGTGGCGGCTCCTGCCAAAACGCCTCCCCGTTTTCGAAATTGGGGCCGGGCATATTTCGACTGGCGGGTGGCAGCGGGACTGCTGCTGGCCTTGTGTGTATCATATTTAGTTTACCTCAACAAAGAGTACGGCGTGACCCGTGACCCGCAGGTGGCTCTGAATGTACCTACCTACGCCCGCGAGTTCGCGCAATACAACGACGCCATCGAACAGAAACGCCGCGAACTGATCAAGCTGACGACCGATAACCCGGACCTATACGGGGAGTTCTCAACTGACCTCGACCGCCTTGAAAAAAGCTACGGTAATCTGCGCTCAGAACTCAACAAAGCCCCCAATCAGGAAGCTCTCGTGCAGGCAATGATCCAAAACCTACAATGGCAGATCGACCTGCTGAACCAACAACTGACCATTTTACAACGCATCAAACAGGCTAACGAACGCCATGAAAATAAAGCCATTATATAGTACCTTGCTATTGGTACTCGTCGCGTGGGTTGCTCAAGCGGAGGAGAACCAACTCATCGAGAAAAAACGGACGGTGATAAAAACCTTCACTGTTGAACGAAACGACCGTCTATCTGTAGATAACCAATATGGACAGGTGAAAGTCAACCTTTGGGACCGGACCGATGTTCGGGTACAGATAACGATCACCGCCAATGCCCCGACCGGCCAACGCGCCGAAGACTACCTCCGGGCTGTCGATATCGAAGAGAGGCGGGAAGGAAACCTCATCAGTCTAAAGACGGAAATTGACCGCGATCAGTTTGGCAAGAGCAATTGGAACGCCTGGCGCAGCCGACCTGGCGAGAAGAATTCCATCCAGATCGACTACACGATCAATATGCCAAAATACAACCCGCTTATTGTCAGGAATAAATTCGGCAATACCGATATTCCCGCCTTTCAGGCTCCGCTGCAGGTACACTCCCGAAACGGCCATTTCTCGGCGGACGATCTGGAAAATGCCAGTAATCTGATCGAAGTCTTGTACGGCACAGCCAAAATCGGCAATATGGACGGCGGCAAGATGGAAGTCAGGTACAGTAACCTCGATCTGGCCAAGGTGCAGTCGCTGGTGCTGGACTACAAGGGCGGAAAGCTGAAAATCGGCGAGGTGAAAATCCTGGAAGCCGACATCGACTATTCGGAATATGCCGCCATTGGCAACGTGCAGCAATCCTGCAAGGTCAACCTCAGCTACTCGGGAAACTTCCACGTCAACCGACTCTCCACTACCGCCGGAAATGTAAACATTCGGGCTTCATACTCCTCGGTGGTACTTCCCGCTGAGTCCAATCAATTCGACGTAACAGTGACCAACGGCAACTTTCTTCTGCCCGACGATGCCAAGGTCATTTACACCAACCAACCCGCGAAGACAAATACTTACCGCGATACTAAACAGTACTCAGGTACCGTCGGATCAGGTCACGGAACGGTTATTAAAGTCGTGTCGCGCTACGGGGATGTGCGATTGAAAGACTGATTTAGGCCTTTTAACACCAAAAAGAGCGCGGCGCGAAGGGGAAACCCTGTCGCGCCGCGCTCTTTTTTTAACCTCATTTATCTCAGAAAAGTATTGGACGCAAAGTAAGGCGTGCTCTCGGCTTTCTTCTCTTTTCTCTTGTCGATGATGACACCCGTGCCAGCTCCCGCACCGGCTCCAACGACCGCTCCGATCACAGCTCCTTTTACACGGTTATTTTTGGCAACGATCGCTCCCGTTGCGGCTCCTACACCAGCGCCGATCAAAGCCCCTTTCACGGGCGTACTCATGCCTTTTTTCTTCACTTCGGCGGCTGGCTTAGTCTCAGCGGTTGGCGCTTTGTTTCCTGATTTGTATGCATCCGTGGATTTCGCTTCGTTTTCCGTCCACTCGTTATCGACTTGCTGGGTGTGGCGCGTATCGGTTGGCAGAGTGTTGCCGAAGTAGGCATAGCGAGCGTTGCTGTTTTCGAGAGCGGCCACCCGCGCGGGATCGGCGGTTTCCTGCTCTGCCTTGAGCATTCCTAATTCATGCCGCAATTTCAGGATTTCGTTCTCCTGCTTGGCTTGCGCGAGTTCAATCTGTAACGCGGCGTTGCTTTGGTTTTCTGATTTCTGGTTGTCAATGCCGCCGCAGGAGTACAGGGTGCTGGCGATTAGGGCAATTCCAATTAGCTTTTTCATGGTTGTTTTCAGGTTTGGCTCTTTCGTCTTTAAATAAAAAAAATGATAGAGCTGGTGAAAAATAGTGCCTTCTCAAAGCGTTTATGAAAAGTACGCAGGTTAGAAGGCCCCGCCACGAAGGAGTTTAAGCTTGTCTAGAAAATAGGTATAGGATTAACATTTGTTTGCAAATCCTGAACTTGCCAGCATTTGCCGAAATTGCCCTACACAAATCACTCGACGAGGATCGAACGGGAGGATTGCGCACCCTGTTCATCCCTGAATTGGAGAATGTACCTGCCCGCAGCCAGTCCCTGCACTGATAGAACTACCTGATTGACTCGAACCACGGCTTGGTTTCTGATGAAAGAGCCTTTCAAGTCACAAAGTTGAAGTAGGCCAGTCGCGGCTTGGGCGAAGGAAACGGTGAGAAAGCCGCGGCTGGGGTTAGGGTAAGCGATCCAGAATTCTTGTACAGCGGGATTCAGAGAGAGCACTATGTTTTCTTCTTTAGCAATGGTGTCTTTCACAACTACCGGATCGGTAGTTACCGTCAGCTCTATAAAGGGTGACTCCGATCGGGAACTCACCGCCCGCAGACGATAGGTATAACGCGTGTGCGGCTCCAACCCTTCGTCCAAAAAGCACGGGGATTTGCCATCGTAGCGACCACTCGGGCTGAAAGTACGCTCCAGTTCCTTTTTTCTTTCCAAAACGTAGCGAACAGTATCTTCTTTGATCGGCTGCCAGCTGATCTTGATAGTCTTTTCCGCTTCCTCTTGCAGGGTGTCCTTCTTGAATTTTTCGATAACCAGCACGTCATTAATGGCTACCCCGTGAAAGGAAAAAGCCGCCAGGCCGTACTTGTTGCGCAGATGGGGGCCAGGAAAAACGATCGCTGTTGTACTATCTACAAAAGAGGGTAGGTAATTCAGCTCATGTGCAGTTGCCGAAGAGTCCAATATTAGGGTAATCCGGTTGCCCGCAATTTCGTACGCCGCAATAGGGGCTGGGATGGAATCTTTCTGATCGAAAAAAAACTGGTCATGTCCCCGCAGCTTTACGGATTTCCCCTTTTTGTTCGTCACGACGGTGTCCGATGGCCACCTCATTTCTTGCCCTTTGTCGAATTCCAGCACGATGGTGTCCTTTCGAACCGAGGTGTAAAATACCTTTCGGATGTCGGGATTACCGTTATTGGGATCGTACGGGGCACCATATACGGCAGGCGAGATGAAGCGAAACGTCTGACGGGCCAATTCCACATAACCCGCCAAGCTGTAATGGATTCCATTATAACCGAGCAATCCCACGGTAGCAAAGTGGGTTGTTTTAGGGTAAAGAGCCGGAATGCGCCGCTGAAAATCGCGGATTACGCCCGCTTGTGGATTAGGGTTTGTGAGCAAATTTATTTGCATCACCACAAAAGTGTCTACCATTGGGTAGTCCTGCTGCCAGTAATGGTACAGCGTATCGAATTTCTGGACGTAGTTCGGGATTTCGGCCAGTACATCTTCCTCGCCCTGCAACCAGAAAAACGCACGAATGCGTACGGCACCCGATTTTTGTACCCGGAGCCGGAGTAAGTCGTAGATAGTATGAATCGGACTACCATCGCGCTGAATGTGCTTCTGAATGCCCGTGCCAGGAAACGCCCCTTTGATGACGCAGGTCGGGATTTTGTACGTTTCCAGAATTCGTCTTTGCAAGTCGAACCCCCATATGCCCACCGAGGGCCAGGAGTGCTGCGACTTGACCCAAAGGGTATCTTCGGCGTAATACTCCGGGCCACTATCGGGGATCTGGGCCAGCGTTCGGCAGTATTTGCTCGAAAAATTTAGTTCCCTGGTATCCAGTCCGGCGGAGATAGCGTTCGATTGGCCATTGAACACGTAAAAATCCCCAGCCACGATGTCGTCCCGGCGTACTACCAGCGTGGAGTCCGTCGAGTCCCGGCGGACGTACACCGCGAAGTCATAGTCAGCCAGCTCAGCTTTGATTTTTGGTTTGAAAGCAAAGCGGGCCACGCTGTCCTTTCCAGCGTAAGTCAGCGGACTGCGGAAGTAGCCCGAGGGCTGTTTATTTCTATAAGCTACAACTGAAATGGAGCGATAACCCAGCGTACTGACTACCCCAGAAATGGGGACAACGGCTTGATTGCTATCGTCACGGGCATAAAGCTGAAAGTCACGGGGAAGTTGATTGAAGGTAGCCAGGCCAAACTTCTGCGCCCGCAGCTCTCTGCCAATTCCCAGTACGAGTACAATGCTCAACCAGCTTATATAGGCGTATTTTCCCATGCGAATGCTCCCTTTGTTCTGCGCTCAATCAACCAATCGGGTAGTTTTGATGACCCCTCATACTAAAAAAAGGACACAAAAGTACTAATATTACCTTCACTCAACGTAAATCTAACTTACTGGGAGGTAAGTTGTTTTTGCCTTTTTTTAACAATATCCCGGCAGACACCGAACGGGCCAAGTAGTTGGGTAGGGTAATGTTCTTATCTGAAAAATATTCCCTTATGAAAATAACATTTTTTCGCCTTGGGCTAGCTGTGGTTGCCCTGAGTAACCTGATCGCCTGTACGCGCGCGCAACCCGACAGCAAAAGTCTGTTCAACGGTAAAGACTTACGCGGTTGGCACGCCGACATCCCCGCCATGGACAGCACCAATGCCCGGATGCCTTTCGTGGTTCGTAACAAAATGCTGGTTAGCCTCGGAACGCCCGGTGGGCACCTTATCACCGATGGTACTTACCAAAATTTCCGTTTAGAATTGGAATACCGCTTTGCCGGAAAGCCCGGCAACTGCGGGGCGCTAGTGTTCGTATCGACGCCACGCGCGCTTTACGATATGTTCCCCAAGTCGATCGAGATACAGATGATGCATACCAATGGGGGCGATTTTTGGTGTATTCAGGAAGACATTGTAGTACCGGACATGGAAAAGCGCCGGGGACCAAAGGAAAAATGGGGCGTCAACGGCGACAAGCTTCGCCGCATTCCTAACCTTACCGACGGTTCGGAAATGCCTGTCGGCGAGTGGAACAAACTCACCATCGAGTGCTTGGGAAATTCTATAAAGGTGTGGATGAACGGCGACTTCGTCAACTACGGTTACGATGCCACGGCCCATAGCGGGCACATCGCTCTGCAATCGGAAGGCTCAGAGGTGGAGTTTCGGAAAGTACAGTTGACGCCAATCAAGACGCTATCGAACTAACTTACGTGTCCTACCCGATAGTCGAATTCGTGTGACTCAAATCGGGTGAACACACAGGCTCTCAGGTATGCCTGCCCGGCCCTACTGTGCGATGAGGGTCAGGATTTTTCCTCCGCTATAATCGAAGAAATACAACTCATTCTGTTCGTCCACGCCAAAGGCTGAGATCGAGGCAGATTTATCTATCAACAGATCATTCTTGGCTGTCCCGCTTGATGGGACTTCCAGGGCCCAGATGCGGCCACTGGCGTAGTCGCCGTACACGTATTTTCCGGCCAGGCCAGGTAGTTTGGTACCGCGATAGACGTAGCCACCCGTAATGGAGATATCGCCTTTGGCGTGGGTATAATCCCAGACGGGGTCGATCAATCCAGGCTCCTGACAGTTGTTTTTGGGGTTAAAGCAGTCGTCGGCTTCCTTCAACCGCCAGCCGTAATTGCCGCCCTTTTCAATGATGTCGATTTCTTCGATCTGGTTCTGGCCTACATCGCCCGTCCATAATTTTTTCGTGGTCGGGTCGAAACTCATCCGCCAGGGATTGCGCAGGCCGTAGGCGTAGATTTCCTCCCGCGTACCCTCTTTGTTGCCAGCGAATGGGTTGTCCGCAGGAATGCCATAGTTGCCCTTTCCGGTGGCGTTGACATCGAGCCGCAAAATCTTTCCCAGCAGACTGGTTTTATCCTGCGCATTGTTCTTTGGATCGCCGCCGCTGCCGCCGTCGCCCGTCGAAACGTACAGGTAGCCATCCGGGCCGAAGTGTACCGCGCCGCCGTTGTGATTGGAGTAAGGCTGGGCGTACGTGAGCAGAATCGTTTCGGTGGCGGAATCGGCGGCACCCGTGGCCGGGTTGCTCACTTTGTAGCGAGCCACTACCGATTCGCGGGGATTATCGCGGGTGTAGTTGACGTAGATATAGCCGTTGCTCTTAAAATTGGGATGAAACGCCAGACCCAGCAGTCCCATCTCACCGCCACTCTTTACTTTATTTTTTATATCGAGAAAAAGCGTGGCCGTAGCAGGCTTTTTCGTAGCGTCGAAAAAACGAATCGTTCCCGGCTGCTCCACCACGAAAAGGCGGTTGCTGCCGTCGGCGGCGTTGACGAGTTCGACCGGGTCATCAAATTTAAGATCCGGGAAAGCCTCTGTTATTTTGTAGCTAACTGCCCCGGAAGGTGCCGGGGTTACGGGATTGCCTGATCCGTCGTCCTGGCCATTACCACAGGCTACGAATAAGAATAAGGCCGACCAGGCCAGTAGTTTATGAATGGAAAGTGTCATGTTCGTTGTGTTTTTTCTTTTCACAACGAACAGACTGGGCCAAGTGTTCTATCGAGCCGCCTTCTTATTTTCCAACTGCTTTCATTATTCGCAATGTGCGGGCCTCGCCCCCCTGTGCTGTAATCCTCAGCAGGTAGATCCCCGGCCGGGCAGCTTCCTCTGTTAGATTCACTTCCAGCAGTGAACGCTCCATGCGCCATTTCGAGTGATCGAGCAGCGTGCTCCGTCCCTCTACAGACAGCACTTCTACGGTTTTGGCAATAATACCTTCACTCATCTGCACCTTGACATTATTTACGAAAGGATTAGGATAAGCCTTCCACGGTTCTGTCGTCGGAAAAACTTCGTGCTCTTCCACGCCCAGTCGCACCGGAACATTGTTAGCTTTGATAATGTCAAACTGAATAGACCGGCTGGTTACCATGGTGTTGTTGCGGTAGGCGGTCACTTTCAACTTGTAAGTACCAACTTGAGGCTCGAAACCAGTTCCGTTGCCGTACAGGCCAAATGGAGCCGCCTCGTCGGTACTTGTCTTGCTGGTCGGGCCCGTCAGCTCAAAAGTCATCGAGTTGACGTTAGCATTACTTTCCACAAAAAGGTCAATACTGGTGGGCAGGGTACTCAGGGGGATAATGTCGGCATTGGCGATTTCCCGAAGCCTCTTTGGCTGTTGCCCGGACTCGTACAAAATGACGTGTAGTTCGGGCCGCTGTACCCGTATCGTAAACTCTACCGTGACCGACGCGCCTTTATCGTCTTTGGCTACCGCCTTCACAGGATAATCCCCGGCGGCGGCAGGGTTGCCGGCCAGCAGTGAGCCGTTGGCCGTAATACCGGGCGGCAGAGCAGAGGCATAACTAATTGACGCAATGGCACCATCGGAGTCCTTAAAATACTGCTTCACATCGAAGCGGAAGATCTGGCCCACGATCGCGATCAAGTCAGGTACAGGATCGGCCACTGGTGGCATGTTACCCCCACGCACTGCCAGCTTAAAGCTAACTTGGGCAGAAGCACCCTTGTCGTCGAAGGCTCGCACTGTCACGGAGAACTCGCCGACCTTGGTCGCTCGTCCGCTGATCGTATCGCTTTTGGCGCTCAGGCCAGGGGGTAGGCCTGAGATTTCTAGACGGACAATCTTTCCGTCTGTATCGATGAAAGTACCCGATGGAATTATGAAACGGTACACGGCGTTGCTGTCGGCTACTTGGTCATCTATTGCCCTAACTACCAGAGGAGTTTGGTTACTCCGCACCGTAAGTCGGAAGGTTAGTTGCGCCGAGGCCTCCTTATCGTCGAAGGCCTTCACAACAACGGCGTATTCACCCACCTGCGTCAGGCGTCCGCTGATCGTGTCGCCATTCACAACGAGTTGCGGTGGCAAGCCAGAGATTTCCAGACGGGCAATTTTCCCGTCCAAATCGATGAACGTACCTGCTGGAATCACGAATCGATACACCGCGTTACTGTCTGCCACCTGATCGCTAATAGCCTTGGCTACCAGCGGCGGGCGGTTTCCGTCCAATACGGTCAGACTAAAAGTAAGTTGCGCAATCGCGCCAGCATTATCCTTGGCCACAACCACCAATTGGTACTTACCCACTTTGGTCGGTATACCCGACATTGTCCGGCCACTATTGATCATCCCTTCTGGTAGTCCCTGAATAGTGACAGATGAAATGGTTCCGTCAGGGTCAGTGAATACTTTTTCTGGTATCGTGTAGCTGAACCGTTGATAGACCTCGGTTGTCTGGTCAGGAATTTTACCGTTAGCGACAGGTGGAAGGTTGTCTGCGGATACAGTGAATTTGAACGTCGTCTCTGCCGCGCCGTTGCCGTTGTCCGTCACCCGAACCTTTGCCGTAAATACACCCTGTTTGGTGGGCGTACCTGTGATGAGTGTACCATCGCCTTTCAGGCCGTCCGGCAGTGCTGTAATCACGAGGGCGGTAATGATACCATCGGGATCTACAAAAGTACTGTCCGGCAGTCGATGGGCGAAAGGCGTACCGACCCTAGCGAACAGCTCCACGGGCGGCTTGACTAATACAGGAACGAGATTCTGATTCTCTATGTCATCAACCACTACGAAATGGATGGTCTCGTCGCTCAGCCGTGCCCCTTTCAGATCAGCCTTCTCGTAAGATTTCACATTCAGGGTGTAAGTACCCGCCGCAAACACCACGCCACCATTGTCGCCGAACACCCCATATGGAGTCTGGTTGTCTGTACTACCCACTGAATAAGGGCCCTCCATCTTGAAAGCGTAGCTGCCTACACTACCCGCCTTGGGGGACACCAGAATGTTGACAATCAACTTGGCGTCATCGCCCCGAAGGGTATCGCCGTCCACAATATAATGTAGAAAGCGGCGAGTCAGGAAGTTTCCCGCTTGAAAAAGACTAAATACGTTGTCGGTTGGGGTGGCATCCACGGAAATTTTGAACTGGGTCGAAACCTCGGCGCCCTTGTCGTCGCGCGCCGTGACCGTCACGCCGTACTCGCCCGTGACTGTGGGCGTACCCGCAAGTTTCCATCCGTTGAGACTCACGCCGCTAGGCAAACCTTTGGCCGAGATGCCCGCGATGGTACCATCAGGGTCGGTGAAGGTCTCTTTTAGGATTTCATAGTCGAAGAACTGCCCTACCTTACCGCGCTGATTGGGTATGCTTCTGCTGACCACGGGCGACTGGTTCGGAACTTCTTTTGGGGCTACCTCGAATTTGAACTGCGCGGACACTTCGGCCCCCTTGTCGTCGCGCGCCGTGACCGTTACGCCGTACGCGCCGCTGGTCGTTGGGATGCCCGCGAGCTTCCAGCCCTCGAGCTTCACCCCATCGGGCAGGCCCTTGGCCGTGATGCCCGCGATGCTGCCGTCGGGGTCGGTGAACGTTCCCTTGGATATCTCGTAGGCGAAGGCCTGGCCGACCTGCCCCTGCTGGTCGGGGATGGCCCGGCTGACCACGGGAGGTTTGTTCACACCCTCCTTCGGGGCAACCGTCAGCTTG
>NZ_JBGSXF010000064.1:0-2327 GCF_041751555.1 Persicitalea sp.
GTTTGCCGCCGTTCCTATCGGTGAGACGCTGCTGGCAATCACGGGCATTTTCGTATTTAAAAAAGGTAAGTGGAAGCTAACACAAGTTTGATCGGCTACTTCGCATCCATTCTCATTGGTGTGAGTCTGGGGTTGATTGGCGGCGGGGGCAGCATCCTCACCGTTCCGGTATTGGTGTACCTGATTGGCATCAACCCGGTGTTGTCCACAGCTTACTCGCTGTTCGTAGTAGGGGCGACTTCGCTGGTGGGTTCATTCACCTACATGAAAAAGCGGCTGGTCAATTACCGGGCCGCGCTGGTGTTCGCTGTGCCTTCGTTCATTGTCGTTTTTCTGACGCGCAAATTCGTCGTCCCGGCTATTCCCGACCCGGTGTTTACGCTCGGCGGTTTTACACTTCAAAAGGGCGCGGGCATTATGGGCCTGTTCGCCTTGATTATGCTGGCGGCAGCTTTTTCTATGATTCGCCAGAACAAAGAAGCTAAGGCTGAACTACAAAGTGAAACACTTACTTTCAATTTTCCGCTCATCGCGCTCGAAGGTGCCGCCGTGGGCCTGCTTACCGGGTTAGTGGGTGCGGGCGGTGGCTTTCTGATTATTCCGGCCCTGGTTTTACTGGCCAAACTACCCATGAAAATGGCCGTGGGTACTTCTCTGCTGATCATTGCCGCCAAGTCGCTTATCGGCTTTCTGGGTGATATAGGACAGCAAACCATCGACTGGCCATTCCTGGCCGTGTTCACTTCGCTGTCCGTAGTTGGCATCTTTCTGGGATCCTACCTTACCCGCTTCATCCCCGGCGAGAAACTTAAACGCGTCTTCGGTTGGTTTGTACTGGGTATGGCGGGAGTCATTCTGTGGAAGGAGTTTTTTTAAAAGGAGTGGAAAAGTACCAATGTGGCCATTCGGCGGCAGCGCTTTACTTTGTAACCCTGCCACTTAAAACAAAAGTTATGAAAATAGACCAAATATACACCGGCTGCCTGGCGCAGGGCGCTTATTTTATCGAGTCGGAAGGCGAGGCGGCGGTCATTGATCCGCTGCGGGAGGTGCAGCCTTACCTGGGAAAGGCGAAGCGCGAAGGCGCGAAGATTAAATATGTTTTCGAAACGCACTTTCACGCCGATTTCGTTTCGGGGCACCTGGATCTTTCGGAGAAAACCGGGGCCCCGATCGTGTACGGGCCAGGGGCCCAAACCAGTTTCGACGCACATATTGCTGCGGATGGTGAGGAGTTTAGGCTGGGGAAAATTACCATCAAAGTCCTGCATACACCCGGCCACACGATGGAATCTACTTGCTATTTGTTGCTGGACGAAAACGGGAAGGAAACGGCTCTTTTCAGCGGCGATACGCTATTTATCGGCGATGTAGGCCGTCCTGATCTGGCTCAAAAAAGCGACTTGACTACGGAGGATTTAGCCGGGCATCTGTTCGACAGTCTGCGAAGTAAGATCATGCCTTTGCCCAACGACGTCATTGTCTATCCGGCTCATGGGGCGGGTTCGGCCTGTGGAAAGAACATGAGCAAGGAAACCTCCGACACGCTGGGCAACCAAAAAACGTTCAACTACGCGCTGCGGGCGGACATGACGAAGGAGGAGTTCATCAAGGAAGTTACGGATGGGCTAGCCGAGCCACCGCGGTACTTTCCCCAAAATGTACTGATGAACAAGGAAGGCTACGAAAGCATCGACGATGTGCTGGAACGCGGTGTACAAGCGCTCAGCCCGGCGGCCTTCGAGGCGGCGGCTAATGAAACGGGTGCTTTGATTCTGGATACCCGCTCGGCGGCAGATTTTGCCAAAGGTTTCGTTCCTAACGCAATTAATATTGGTATAGATGGTGGCTTTGCGCCTTGGGTTGGCGCGCTGATTCCCGACTTGAAACAATCTCTATTGCTCGTCACCGATCCGGGTCGTGAAGAGGAGGTTGTCACGCGCCTGGCGAGAGTGGGGTACGACCACACGCTCGGCTATCTGGAAGGTGGCTTTGCCGCCTGGCGAGACACTGATAAAGAAACCGACACGATGCAGTCAATACCCGCCGAAGTTTTCGCGGAAAAATTCAGGAATGGCGACTTGACCGTCATTGACGTCCGCAAACCAACCGAGTTCGAAGAAGGCCACATCGAAGGAGCCGAAAACCTGCCGCTCGATGACATCAGCGATCTCATGGCCGAGTTTCCCAAAGAAAAATCCATGTATTTGCATTGCGCGGGCGGCTATCGTTCCATGATTGCTTCCTCGATCTTGAAAGCGCGCGGCTTCGACAATGTCGTTAACATCGAAGGCGGATACGGCGCGATGACGAAGGCGGGCGTTCCC